>JAEUKM010000254.1 GCA_016793085.1 Rhodospirillaceae bacterium | reverse complement strand
CCTGTTCACGTTGGGCGCGCTCAGCTGGTTGCATTATGCGTTCAGTGGCCGTCAGTGGGAACTGGGCTTGACTGAATGGCTCGACGTTATGGATTCTTTGGGTTCATCAGTTCGTTTAGATGACCGTGTACGATAAGTGATGCGCGTGCTGCCGCGCCTGAACGAAGCGGTGAACGAGGAGTGGTTGTCGGACAAGGGCCGCCATGCCTGCGACGGGCTGCAGAACCAACGCCTCGACCAGCCCTATGTGCGTGTGAACGGCAAACTGAAGCCCGCAAGCTGGGCCGAAGCATTTGCCGCCATCGCATCGAAGGTGAAAGCTGTGCCGGGCGCGAAGATCGCTGCCCTCGCGGGTGATCTGGTGGACGCCGAGGCGATGTTCGCCTTGAAGCAACTGATGACCGCTTTGGGCAGCCCCAACCTCGATTGCCGCCAGGATGGCGCGGCGCTTGATCCTGCCGTGCGCGCTTCGTATCTCTTCAACAGTGGCATCGCCGGTATCGAACAGGCCGATGCGATTTTGATCGTGGGGTCGGACCCGCGCCGCGAAGCCCCCGTGCTGAACGCGCGCATTCGTAAACGTTACTTACGCGGCAATGTCTCGATCGGCCTGATCGGCGAGAAACTCGACCTGACCTATCCGTACCATTATGTCGGCGCGACGCCTGACCTTTTGGCCGGTTGCAAGCCGCCGGAAGGCAGTAAGGCCCCGATGCTGATCCTGGGCATGGCGGCGTTGGCCCGGCCCGACGGCGCGGCAATTCTAGAAATGGCGCGCCGTGTCGCCGAACAGTGCGGCGTGATCAAGGACGGCTGGAACGGCTTCAATGTGCTGCACACGGCCGCCGCACGCGTGGGCGGGCTCGACGTGGGCTTCGTGCCGGGCGCTGGCGGCAAGGACACGCGCGGCATTCTGGCGGCGGCGGGCAAGGGCGAGATCGACGTGGTCTACCTCTTGGGCGCCGATGAAATCGATACGGCCAAGCTGGGCAACGCCTTCGTGATCTACCAGGGCCATCATGGCGACCGTGGTGCGCACCGCGCCGATGTGATTCTGCCGGGCGCCGCCTATACCGAGAAAAGCGGCACCTATGTGAACACCGAAGGCCGCGTGCAGCGCGCCGAGCGCGCCGTGTTCCCGCCGGGTGACGCGCGCGAGGACTGGGCCATCATCCGCGCGCTCTCGGAAGCGGTGGGCAAGAAGCTGCCGTACGATACGCTCGATCAGGTGCGCGCCGGAATGCGCAGTGCTAACCCGGTGTTCGCTGCCCTCGATACCGTGACCAAGGCCGAGTGGAAGCCCTTCGGTACGTCTGGAAGCATCAGCGCCACGGGCTTCGACTATCCGATCAAGAACTACTACATGACCGACCCCATCAGCCGCGCCTCGCGTACCATGGCGCAATGCACCGAAGAATTCGTGATGGGCGGCAAGGGCAGGACGGGCACCCATGGCTGAGTTCGTCAGCGGATATCTCATTCCGTTCGCCTGGATTCTGGGCAAAATTCTGCTGTTTGTCGTGCCGCTGCTGGTGGCGGTCGCTTATGTGACATACGCCGAGCGCCGCATCATCGGCGCCATGCAGATGCGTATCGGCCCCAACGTCGTGGGTCCGTTCGGCTTGCTGCAGCCGTTCGCCGACGCCGTGAAGCTGCTGACCAAAGAGACGGTGCTGCCCACGGGCTCAAGCCCGGTGGTGTTCTTGCTGGCGCCGATGGTGACCTTCTCGCTGGCGATGATCGCCTGGGCGGTTATTCCCATCAGCGACGGAGTTTGGATTTCCAACATCAACGTCGGCATTCTGTACTTGTTCGCGGTCTCCTCGCTGGGCGTTTACGGCATTGTGATGGCCGGTTGGGCCTCTAACAGCCGCTATGCCTTCCTGGGCGCCATGCGCTCGGCGGCGCAGATGGTGAGCTACGAAGTGAGTATCGGCTTCATCATGATCTGCGTGCTGCTGACGGCCGGCAGCCTGAACCTGACCGAGATCGTGAACGCGCAGAAAGGCATGTGGTTCTTCCTGCCGCACCTGCCCATGTTCATTATCTTCTTCATCTCAGTGCTGGCGGAAACCAACCGCCACCCGTTCGATCTGCCCGAAGCTGAATCTGAACTTGTCGCCGGATTCATGACCGAGTATTCGTCCATGGCGTTCGCGCTGTTCTTCCTCGGCGAATACGCCAACATGATCATGATGTCGGGCGTGGTGACGATTTTGTTCTTAGGCGGATGGCTGCCGCCGGTGGAGGCCTTGAGCTTCATTCCGGGCTTCGTCTGGTTCGCACTGAAAATCTCGTTCTGCCTGTTCTTGATGATCTGGATCCGCGCGACGTTCCCGCGCTACCGCTACGATCAACTGATGCGCCTGGGCTGGAAGGTGTTCCTGCCGCTGTCGCTGGTGTGGCTGATTTTGACCGCCGGGTTCCTGATCTACACCGGCCGGGTTCCGGTTTAAGGAGGGCACGCTATGGCATTCGACCGTACCGCCCGTTCGTTCCTCTTGTCCGAGTTGCTCTCGGGCATGTGGCTGACGCTGAAATACATGTTCGGCCCCAAGGTGACGATCAACTACCCGTTCGAGAAGGGGCCGCTCAGTCCAAGATTCCGCGGCGAGCACGCGCTGCGCCGTTATCCGAACGGCGAAGAACGCTGCATCGCCTGCAAGCTGTGCGAGGCCATCTGCCCGGCGCAGGCCATCACCATCGAAGCCGAGCCGCGCGCCGACGGCAGCAGACGTACGACAAGATACGACATCGACATGACCAAGTGCATCTACTGCGGCTTCTGCGAAGAAGCCTGCCCGGTCGATGCGATTGTGGAAGGTCCGAATTTCGAGTTTGCCACCGAGACCCGCGAGGAGCTGCTCTACAACAAAGAGAAGCTGCTCTCGAACGGCGACCGGTGGGAGAAGGAACTGGCCAAGCGTCTGGAACTTAACGCGCAATACCGCTGAGCGCGATCGGTTTGGGGGCCAAGATGATGATGAATTGGAACGTGCGCGCATGATAGTCGCATCGCTCGCTTTTTACCTGTTTGCGTTTATCGCCGTTGTCTCGGCGCTGAACGTGATTTTTCAGCGCAACCCGGTTCACTCCGTGCTGTGGCTGATCCTGACGTTCTTCAACGCTGCAGGCTTGTTCGTGCTCCTGGGCGCCGAATTCCTGGCCATGCTGCTGGTCGTGGTCTACGTAGGCGCCGTGGCCGTGCTGTTCCTGTTCGTGGTGATGATGCTGGACATCAACATCACCATGATCCGCGAAGGGTTCATGAAGTACCTGCCGGTCGGGGCCTTCATCGGCATCGTACTGCTGGTGGAACTGGCGCTGGTGTACGGCGGCTGGGTTATGTCGCCGCAGGCTGAAGCTCTGCGCCTGGCGCCAACGCCGGACATTACACAAATCGACAACACCGAGGCCTTGGGCCGCATCATGTACACGCAGTATGTGTACGTGTTCCAGGCGGCGGGCCTTGTGCTGCTGGTGGCGATGATCGGCTCGATCGTGCTGACGCTGCGCCGCCGCCCCGGCGTGCGCAAGCAGAACATCAGCACCCAAGTCAATCGCCGCAAGGAAGACACCGTCGAAGTG
The DNA here is from genome assembly GCA_016793085.1 of Rhodospirillaceae bacterium. GTDB lineage: Bacteria > Pseudomonadota > Alphaproteobacteria > Rhodospirillales > Rhodospirillaceae. Next base: position 11,323 of record JAEUKM010000254.1, on the reverse strand, counting down.
GTCAAGGCGCCGGTCGGCAAGGGGATCGCGTGATGGAAACCGGCATGCTGCACGTGGGCTTGAGCCACTACCTGACCCTTAGCGCGATTTTGTTCACGCTGGGCATCTTCGGCATTTTCCTGAACCGGAAAAATCTGATCGTCATCCTGATGTCGGTCGAATTGATGCTGCTGTCGGTCAATATCAATCTCGTCGCGTTCTCCTCGTTTATGCACGATCTCGCCGGGCAGGTGTTCACCATGCTCGTGCTGACGGTCGCGGCGGCCGAGGCGGCCATCGGGCTCGCCATCGTTGTGGTGTTCTACCGAAACCGCCGCTCGATCGAGGTCGACGACATCAATCAGATGAAAGGCTAGGTCGCCCGTGCTGTATTACCTTGCCGTTTTCACACCGCTGCTCGGGGCTTTCATCGCCGGGTTCTTCGGCCGCGCCATCGGCGACCGCGCTTCGCACGTCGTCACGTGCCTCGGTGTCGGCATCGCGGCCCTGTCGTCTATTCCCATCTTCTCGGAAGTGGCGCTGCACGAAGGCGACCGCGTCGTTCAGGTTCTGACCTGGATTTCCTCGGGCACCTTCGAAGTCAACTGGGCCTTGCGTTACGACACGCTCTCCGCCGTCATGGTGATGACGGTGACGTGCGTGTCCACGCTCATTCATATCTATGCCGTCGGCTACATGTCGCACGACGACAGCCAGCCGCGCTTCATGGCCTACTTGTCGCTGTTCACCTTTGCGATGCTGATGCTGGTGACCGCCGATAATCTCGTTCAACTGTTCTTCGGCTGGGAAGGGGTGGGGGTCGTCTCGTACCTGCTCATCGGCTTCTGGTTCAAGAAACCCTCAGCCAACGCCGCCGCCATCAAGGCTTTCGTCGTCAACCGTGTCGGCGACTTTGGGTTTCTCTTGGGCATCTTCGGCGTGTTCTTCCTGTTCGACGCGGTCACGTTCGACGTCATCTTCCAGGCGGCTCCCGCCAAGGCCGACGCGACGGTGCACTTCTTCAGCCGCGACTGGCATGCCATGACCATCATCTGCCTGCTCTTGTTCGTGGGCGCCATGGGCAAGTCGGCGCAGTTGTTCCTGCACACCTGGCTGCCGGACGCCATGGAAGGCCCGACGCCCGTGTCGGCGCTGATCCATGCAGCTACCATGGTGACGGCGGGCGTGTTCCTGGTAGCGCGCATGTCGCCGCTGTTCGAACTGGCCCCGGATGCTTTGACCGTTGTTACGCTCATCGGCGCCGCCACGGCGTTCTTCGCGGCCACGGTTGGCTGCGTGCAGAACGACATCAAGCGCATCATCGCCTATTCGACCTGCTCGCAGTTGGGCTACATGTTCTTCGCCTGCGGCGTGTCGGCCTATCAGGCGGGCATCTTCCACCTCATGACCCACGCTTGGTTCAAGGCGCTGTTGTTCCTCTCGGCGGGCTCGGTCATCCACGCTATGTCGGACGAACAAGACATCCGCCGCATGGGCGGTATTTGGAAGAAAATCCCGTTCACCTACACCGTTATGTGGATCGGCAGCCTGGCCCTGGCCGGTATTCCGTTCTTCGCGGGCTACTACTCGAAAGACATGATTTTGGAAGCGGCTTACGGCGCTGGCTCGCCCGCCGGGCGCTTGGCCTTCATCCTCGGCATTGCCGCCGCCTTCATGACCGCCTTTTACTCGTGGCGTCTCTTGTTCCTCACGTTCCACGGCAAGCCGCGCGCCGACCATCACACCATGGAACATGTGCACGAAAGCCCGCTGATCATGACCATTCCCCTGGCCGGTCTGGCCTTGGGCGCGTTGTTCTCGGGGTTCCTGGGCCATGAACTGTTCATCGGCGACGAGCGTGCGGAATTCTGGCGGGCCGCTATTGGCGTAACGGAGGGCCGCGATGTTATCGAGGCCGCGCACCATGTGCCGGGCTGGGTGGTGGCGTTGCCGCTGGTCGTCAGCTTCTCCGGCATTCTGCTGGCGTACTACCTCTACATTCGCCGCACCGACCTGCCGGCCAAGATCGCGGGCGCGTTCCCCGGCGTGTACCAGTTCCTGCTCAACAAGTGGTATTTCGACGAGGTGTATGACTTCATCTTCACCCGCAATGTCTTCCGCATCGGTAAGTGGTTCTGGAAGGGCGGGGATACCTACATCATCGACGGCTTCGGGCCCGACGGAATTTCGGCCTTGGTCGCCCGCGCGGCAAAACGCCTGGGCGCGGTGCAGACGGGTTATCTTTATCACTACGCCTTCGCCATGATCGTGGGCATCGCCATTTTAGTCACATGGTTTGTCGTGGGCGGGGCCGGCTGACATGAACGCGCTTGTGACATTCCTGGACGGCCTGCCGATCCTCTCGGTCATCACGTTCCTGCCCATAGTGGGGGCGCTGATCATTCTATCCATCCGCGGTGAAGAGGCGGTGGTGGCCCAGCAGTCACGCCAGGTGGCGTTGCTGGTGACCGTCACCACCTTCCTGCTCTCGCTCAGCATCTGGTTCGGGTTCGACGCCACCACGGCGGCCTTCCAGTTTGAAGAGAAAGTGGACTGGCTGCCGCAGTACAAGATCGCCTACCACATGGGTGTCGACGGTATCTCCATGCCGTTCGTCATCCTCTCTACATTCCTCACGCCCATCTGCATTCTCGCTAGCTGGCATGCCATCGAGAAGATGGTGCGCGAGTACATGATCGCGTTCCTGATCCTCGAGACCATGATGGTCGGCATGTTCTGCGCGCTCGACCTCATCATCTTCTACGCCTTCTTCGAGGGCGTGCTGATCCCGATGTTCCTGATCATCGGCATCTGGGGCGGGGGCAGGCGCGTCTATTCGGCCTTCAAGTTCTTCCTGTATACGCTCACAGGTTCCGTGCTGCTGCTGGTGTCCATGCTGGCCATGTACATCCAGGAAGGCACAACCGACATCCCGACCTTGATGAACGCCACCTTCGCGCCGCAGATGCAAATGTGGCTGTGGCTGGGCATGTTCGCCTCCTTCGCAGTCAAGGTGCCCATGTGGCCGGTGCACACCTGGCTACCCGACGCGCACGTGGATGCGCCGACAGCAGGCTCGGTCATCCTGGCCGGCGTACTGTTGAAAATGGGCGGGTACGGCTTCCTGCGGCTCTCCATGCCCATGCTGCCCGACGCCAGCGTGTACTTCACGCCCATGGTCTATGGCCTGTCGCTTGTCGCCATCATCTACACTTCGCTGGTGGCCCTGGTGCAGGACGACATGAAGAAGCTGATTGCTTATTCCTCCGTCGCGCACATGGGCTATGTGACGCTGGGTATCTTCACCGCCACCAAGCAGGGCGTTGAAGGGGCGATGTTCCAGATGCTGTCACACGGCATCGTTTCGGCGGCGCTGTTCCTCTGCGTCGGCGTGGTCTACGACCGCCTACACACGCGCGAGATTTCCCGCTACGGCGGGCTGGCCAACAATATGCCCAAGTACGCGCTGGCCTTCATGGTGTTCATGCTGGCCTCGGTTGGTCTGCCCGGCACGGCGGGTTTCGTCGGCGAGTTCCTGGTGCTGTTGGGCGCGTTCCAGGTGAATACCTGGGTGTCGCTGCTGGCGGCCACGGGCGTCATCCTGGGGGCGGCCTACATGCTCTATCTCTACCGCCGCGTCGTGTACGGCGAACTGACCAAGGACGACGTGAAGGCCATGCTGGACCTGGATGCGCGCGAAGTGGTTATCCTGGCGCCGCTGGTCATCATTGTCATGTGGATGGGCGTGTATCCCATGCCGTTCCTGGACGTGATGAGCGTGTCGATCGACAATCTGCTCACGAAATACCACGCGGCTACGGCGGCCAAGGCCGCCGCTGCGCCGGTTGCTGAAACCCTGTTGGCTTGGCTGAAGTAGGGGCCGCGATCATGACATCTCTGCCCGATCTGGTTCCTGCCTACCCCGAACTGTTCCTGGCCGCGGCCGGAATGCTGTTCCTGATGATCGGTGTGTTCCGCAAGACCGATTCCACCGGCCTGCTCACCTGGCTGTCGGTGCTGGCCATGATCGTCGCCGCGGGGCTGATCTGGACCGCACCGCAGGAGCAGGTAAAAACCTTCTCGGGCATGTTCATCACCAATGGCTTCACAGCGTTTGCCAAAATCCTGACGTTGGCGGGCGCGGCCATTTCGCTGCTGCTGATCAATTCGTGGGTGCATAAGGAGCAGATCGCGCGCTTCGAGTTGCCTATCATCGTGCTGTTCGCGACCCTCGGCATGCTGATGATGATCTCGGCCAACGATTTCATCGCGCTCTACGTGGGCCTGGAACTGCAAAGTTTGGCCCTTTACGTGCTGGCCGCCTACCACCGCAACAACCTGCGCTCGACCGAAGCGGGCGTGAAGTACTTCGTGCTGGGGGCCTTGGCCTCGGGCCTGCTTCTGTACGGCGCATCGCTGATCTACGGCTTCGGCGGTACGACGTCGTTCGATGGTCTGGCCACCGCCATGGCAGCCGCACCCGAAGGCTCGGTGGGTGTTGTCATCGGCATCGTCTTTGTCATCGCCGGCATGGCCTTCAAGGTTTCGGCCGTGCCGTTCCACATGTGGACGCCCGACGTGTACGAGGGGGCACCCACACCCATCACCGCGTTCTTCTCGGTGGCGCCCAAGGTGGCGGCCTTGTCGCTGTTCCTCTCAGTGCTCGCCGGGCCCTTCGCGCCGCTGATCGGCCAGTGGCAGCAGGTGGTCATCTTCATTTCGGTCATTTCCATGGCCTGGGGTGCGGTCGCCGCCATCGGCCAGAACAACATCAAACGCCTGATGGCCTACAGTTCCATCGGCCACGTCGGTTACGCGCTCATCGGCCTTGCGGTCGGCACCACGGAAGGGGCCGGCGGCATGCTGTTCTACATGCTGGTCTATATCTTCATGAACCTCGGCACCTTCGCCGTCATCCTGGCCATGCGCGTCAAGGGCCGCGCGGTGGAAGACATCAAGGACTTGGCGGGCATCGGCAAAACCAACCCGGGCATCGCGCTCGCTCTGGCGACGCTGATGTTCTCCATGGCGGGTATTCCGCCGCTGGCCGGGTTCCTGGCCAAGTATTTCATTTTCCTGGCCGCCATCAATTCTGGCCTGGTGGGTGTGGCCGTGTTCGGCCTGCTCGCCAGCGTCATCGGCGCGTTCTACTACATGCGGCTCATCAAGATCATGTACTTCGACGCCTCGGTTGACGCGCTTGATAAGCCCGACGGCATCACCGGCCTTGTCATGTTCGCCTGCAGCGTAATTGTGCTGGTGCTGTTCTTCGTCGCCGGGCCTTTCGTCAACGGCGCGGATGCCGCCGCCAAGGCGCTGTTCTTAAGTTAAAAGGAGCCGGGCGTGGCCCACGCCCGCATCACCAGCACCCACTCGCCCGAACATATCCGCCTTCCGCAAGGATGGCGGGTGCGGGCCTTTGACGAGATCGACGGCACCAACGCGGCCCTGCGCCGCATGGTCGAAATGGCGGCCGAAGACAGCGCAGGGCTGATCATCACCGCCAGATCCCAAAGTGCCGGCCGGGGCCGCGAGGGCCGCGCCTGGTCCAGCCCGCCCGGCAACCTCTATGCCTCGTTTTTGGTTGATGCCGTCGGCGGCATCGCCCGCGCGCCCGAGATCGGCTTTGTCGCGGCCTTGGCGGTCGTCGACGCCATCCAGGCCCTGATGCCCGACCGCGCCCCCGATGATGTTTTGCGCTGCAAGTGGCCCAACGATGTGCTGTTCGACGGCGCCAAGGTGTCGGGCATTTTGCTGGAAACCGTGAACGCGCCCGCGGGCGGCCAACTTTACGTGATCATCGGCATCGGCATCAACCTGGTGCCCGTATCGGTCGAGCAGCCGCGCTATCCCATCACCTCGCTGGCCCAGCAGGGCGCCAAGATCGGCCCGGCCCAGGCGCTGGAGGCCCTGGCCAAACACTTCGCCATCTGGTTCGACACCTGGCGGCGCGATGGTTTTGCGCCTGTGCGCGCCCGCTGGCTGCAATTCGCGGCGGGCCTGGGCCAAACCATCAGCGTGCGCTTGCCGACCGAAACCGTTACGGGCACTTTCACCGGCCTTGAGGCCGATGGCGCCTTGGTGATCGACCCCGGCACGGGGCCCAGGCGCGTGCACGCGGGCGACGTCATTTTACCGCAGGCCGAATAATCATGTTGCTGGCGGTAGATTGCGGAAACACCAACATCGTCTTTGCCGTGTTCGACGGCGAGACCTTGCGCGCCCAGTGGCGGGCCGCCACCAAGACCGACAAGACGGCGGACGAGTTCGGCATCTGGCTGACGCAGGTGATGCAGCATGACGGCGTGGCGGCGGCCGACGTTACAGCGGCGATCATCGCCTCGGTGGTGCCCGCGCGGAATTTCGACCTCGCCAAACTGTGCGAAAAGTATTTCAAGGTGAAACCCCGCTTTATCGGGGATGCTGGTCTTGCCCTTGGCGCTGAAATCAAGATCGACAACCCGCGCGAAGTGGGGGCCGACCGCGTCATCAACGTCATCGCCGCCCACGCCGCCTACAAGGGTCCGTCCATCGTCATCGACTTCGGCACGGCGACGACCTTCGACGTGGTGGACGGGGACGGGGCCTATTGCGGCGGCGTCATCGCGCCCGGCATCAACCTCAGCATGGAAGCCTTGCATATGGCGACCGCCTTGCTGCCGCGTATTCCCGTGCGGCACCCCGGCGATGCGCCCGTGGTGGGCAAGTCCACCGTCGCCGCCATGACCTCGGGCGTGTTCTGGGGCTACATCGGGCTCATCGAGGGGCTTGTCGCGCGCATCAAGGCCGAACGCGGCGAAGCCATGAAGGTGGTGGCGACAGGCGGGCTGGCTCCGCTGTTTGCCGAGGCCACCAAGGTGATAGATTTTATCGACTCAGACTTGACGTTGCGCGGGCTTCTGGCCGTTCATCAACGCAACGCATGATCAAGAAAAAAGCACACGATACCCAGGCCTGGCCCACAGAGCCCAAGGGCCTCAATCAGGGTCTGTGGTTTATCCCCCTGGGCGGGGCGGGCGAGATCGGCATGAACATGAACCTGTTCGGCTGCAATGGCCGTTGGCTCATGGTCGATTGCGGGGTGACGTTCGGTGACGACACTGTGCCGGGTATTGATGTCGTCATGCCCGACCCCGGCTTCATCGAGGAACGGCGCGAGCGTCTGGAAGCCCTCATTATCACTCACGCGCACGAAGATCATTTAGGGGCCGTGGCATACCTGTGGCCGCGCCTGCAATGCCCGGTCTATGCCACGCCCTTTGCCGCCGAATTTCTGAAAGCGAAGCTGGCGGAGACGGGTCTGACCGACGAAGTGCCGCTGCATGTGCTGCCCTTGGGCGGGCAAGCGCAGATTGGGCCGTTCGGTCTCGAGTTCGTGACCCTCACGCATTCCATCCCCGAACCGAATGCAGTGGTCATCCGCACACCGCACGGCACGCTGTTCCACACCGGCGACTGGAAGTTCGACCCGGACCCCATCATCGGCGAAGTGTCCGACTACGCCCGGCTGGAAGCCCTGGGGCGCGAGGACATTCTGGCGCTGATCGGCGATTCCACCAACGTCTTCACCGAAGGCGAGGCGGGGTCCGAACGCGAGGTGCGCGACACGCTTTCGAAAATCTTCGCCACGTATACCGGACGCATCGCGGTAGGCTGCTTTGCCTCCAACGTCGCGCGACTGGACAGCATCGCCGCCGCCGCCGAGGCCAACGGGCGGCATGTGGCGCTGGTGGGGCAATCACTCTGGCGCATCGTCGAGACGGCGCGGCGCACCGGCTATATGCCGCGCGGGTACAAGTTCTACGAGGCCGACGAAGCCTCGTACCTGCCGCGCGATAAAGTCGTTTACATCTGCACCGGAAGCCAGGGCGAGGGGCGCGCGGCCCTCATGCGCATCGCATTCAACCAGCACCCCGACATCGTGCTGGAGAAAGGCGACGTGGTCGTGTTCTCCTCGCGCGTCATTCCCGGCAACGAGCAGGCCGTGCACAAGGTGCAGAACCAACTGATCCGCTCCGGGGTCGAACTGGTTACCTGGCGCGATGAGACCATCCACGTTTCGGGCCATCCGGCGCGCGAGGAACTGCGCCGCATGTATGGCCTGGTGCGCCCGCGCATCGCCGTGCCGGTGCACGGCGAGCTGATGCACATGCAGGCCCACGCCAAGCTGGCCGAGGAATGCCAGATCCCCCAGGCCATCGTTGCCGAGAACGGCGTCGCCGTGCAGTTCAAGGACGGCCGCGCCGAAGCCATGGGCACGGTGTGGAGCGGGCGGCTGACGTGGCTGGAAGGCCACGTGCGCGCCATGAACGACCCCATCATCAAGGAACGCAAGAAGCTCTTGTACGAGGGCGCGGTGGTGGTCTCGGTAGTGCTGGACGACGAGGGCCTGGTGGACGAGCCGCAGGTGACCGTGCTGGGTACGGGCGACCCGCTTGAGGATCACGAGCGCGACTGGGACTGGGTGCTGTCCAACGCGGTGGCCAAGCTGCCCAAGAAGGCGCGCCGCGACGATGCGGTGGTGGAAGACGCGCTGAAAACCGCCGTGCGCAAGGCGTTCGCGCCCACGGGCCGTAAACCTTTGGTGAAAGTGCATATTTCGTCGGTCTAGGGCGGGTTCCCTTTCGCCCGAATCTGCCCTACATGAGGGTATCGCGTTGTTGAGGATACTGAGGACGATATGATCGGCCGTTTGAACCATGTTGCCATTGCCGTCCCCGATCTGGCTGCAGCCACGGCCAATTACAGGGACGTTCTGGGCGCCAAAGTCTCCGCCCCCCACGACTTGCCCGAGCACGGGGTGACGGTCGTGTTCGTCGAACTTGGCAACACCAAGATCGAACTGTTGCATCCCTTCGGCGCCAATTCGCCCATCGCGGGCTTTCTGGAGAAGAACGCCGCGGGCGGCATTCATCACGTCTGCTACGAGGTGGACGACATCATCGCCGCTCGCGATAAATTGAAGGCGTCTGGTAAGCGCGTCATCGGTGACGGCGAGCCCAAGATCGGCGCCCATGGTAAACCGGTTCTCTTCCTGCACCCGAAGGACTTTTCGGGCACGCTGGTGGAAATCGAGCAGGTGTAAGCCGGGCGCTTAAAAAGGGGATGGCGGTGAAATTCGGAACATTCACGTTGGCGCTGGCGTGCGCGCTCTCCAGCGGTCTTGCCGCCGCCCAAGAGACAACGCCCGAACCGCCGGTTGCCCACGAAGACCGCTTGAACGCCATTCTGTGGCAAATGAGCAGCGCCGAGTATGAAGGTGCCGCGCGCACCGCTTACCTCGCCGCGCGCCTGGCGCTGGATGACGCCCTGAAAGACAAAACCCGCACCGCCGCACCAGAGCAGACGGGCGACGTGTCCAAGCTGCCGCCCGCCATCATCATGGATATCGACGAAACGGTGCTGGATAACGGGCCCGTGCAGGTGCACATGCTGCTGGACGCCAAGACGAGGCCCGGCGAACTGATGTCGCATTGGTTCGACCGCGCCGTCGCCAAGCCCACGCCCGGTGCTGTTGAATTTATCCAGTACGCTCAAAGCAAAGGTGTGATGATTTTCTTCATCAGCAACCGTAATGCCGACAAGGAAGCCGCCACGCGCCGCAACCTCGAGGCCGTGGGTGTGAAACTACCGGCTGACATCGATACAGTGCTTTTGGAAAAAGAACGCCCCGAGTGGCAGCGCGACAAAGGCTTGCGTCGCGCCGAGGTGGTGAAGACCCACCGCGTGCTGATGCTGGTGGGCGACGACTTCGGCGATTTCGTCTCGGCCTGGAACAAGCCCTCGCCTGAACGGCGCGCGGTCGCCGCCGAGCACAGCGCACGCTGGGGCCGCGACTGGATCATGCTGCCCAACCCCATGTATGGTTCGTGGGAGAACGCGGCGATCAACTTCAACTTCCGCGCCACGCCGGCCGAACGTTTGCGCATCAAGCGCGATACGCTGAAGGCCTTCGACTCCGGCGAGTAGGGCTTTGGTTACCGCCGCGCCCGGTCGCTGCCGAAGGCGGGATAGCTGAAGCCGTCGATGATCGCGCCGTTGCGCTTGGCAACCGTGCCCGATTTCATCACGAAGTCGACGGCTTGCAGCGTTTTTACGTCGCTTAAGGGGTCACCCGCCACCGCGATGATATCGGCCACGTTGCCCGGCTTCAAAGTGCCTACATCCTTCAGGCCAAACAGATCGGCGGTCATCACGGTTGCGGCCTTGATGGCGTCCATGGGCGTCATGCCGAACTCGATCATGTAGCCGAATTCCTTGGCATTCTCGGCGTGGTTGAAGGTGCCCGCATCGGTGCCGAAGGCGATTTTGACCCCGCGCGCATAAGCCCGCTCGAAGGCCTTGGCCTCGTTGCGCATGCGCACGCTGGGCGGATCCTTGATGCCCAGGAACGGCGGCGGATAAGCCGCCGACAGCGTGGGCACCAGGAAGGTACCTTTCTCTTTCATCAGTTTCAGCGTGGCGTCATCGACAAAGAAGCCGTGCTCGATGGAATTGGCCCCGGCCTTCACGGCGTCGGCGATGGCGTTGGGTGTGTAGGCGTGCACCGCCACGCGCATGTCGAGCTGATGGGCCGCGTCGATAATGGCCTTCATCTCGGGGAAGAAGAGTTGCTGCTCGAAGGTCTGGGTGGAGGCAAAGCCGCCCGTGGCCGTGAACTTGATCAGGTCCGCGCCCAGCTTGTGCTGGAAGCGCACCGCGCGCATGCACTCATCTGGGCCGTCGCACACGCCGTCCATCAGCCGCGCGGTCAACTGGTCGCCCGTCACCACGCTGCCGTCGGCATGCCCGCCCGTGGCCGACAACGCCGCACCCGAAGCCAGAATTCGCGGGCCCACCATGCGCCCGGTGTTGATGGCTTCGCGCACCGCGAACACGGATTGATCGTCCGAGCCCAGGTCGCGCACGGTCGTAAAGCCGGCGTTGATGGTGCGGCGGGCATAAATCATGGCGTTCACGGCCATGTCGGCGGGCAGGGGCGTCGCGCGTCCGCGCCGCACGCCCTGGCCGCGCGCGAAATCGCTGGGCTGGCTGCGCAGGTGAACGTGCGCGTCCATCAGACCCGGCAGAACGAAGCGCTCTTTCAGGTCGATGACGGTTGTGGTCTCGGGCAGGCTTAAGCTGGCCGCCGTGGCGTAGCCAGTTACAGTGCGGTCCACGCGGTCGTTCTTTACCACGACCGTCATTTCCTTCTGCGCCGGTTCGCCCGGCACGGCCAGCAAGGTTCCGGCATGAATGATGGTATAGCGGTCGGGCGGTGCGTCCTGGCCGGGGCGTCCTTGCGCCCAGGCCGTAGACGTGAGACCCACCAAGGCCGCAATGCATGCGGCGGCAAACCGTTGCA
>JAEUKM010000253.1 GCA_016793085.1 Rhodospirillaceae bacterium | reverse complement strand
GATCGCGCCGACGCGGAAGATGTTGTGGTACGAGCCGATGACCCACAGCGAGCCGGTGTCTTTCAGTACGCGCTGCACGCCCATGAGCCACTGGCGGGTGAACTCGTCGTAGGCGCGGAAATCGGCGAAACGGTCCCATTCGTCGTCGACGCCGTCGACGCGGGAGTTATCGGGACGGTGAAGTTCGCCGCCCAACTGCATGTTGTACGGCGGATCGGCGAACACGAGATCGACCGAATTCGCCGGCAGGCAGTTCAGGATCTCAACGCATTCGCCCTGGTGGATGATGTCGGTCTTGATCGCAGCGGCGTCTTTGGTCGCGGTGTCTTTCACCGCGGCCGATGATTTCTTGCCAGCCATACTCGAACCCTCGCCCTCAACATTATTTTTTATGCGGCGCCTTTTGTTTCGAGGGGCCCCGCAGGACGTCGACCCGCTTGTTCGTTTTCGAACGCAGCGTCACGTCCTGCGGGGTGTGCGTCCCCAAAACATGGAGCCGTTGAATGTTGAGCCCTCCCCACCCCACTTATTGTTCTTTGGAGAGAAGACCCCAACATCGTGGTGCCCAGAACGTTCCGCGCCGACCTCGGGTCAGCGTGAGCACCGACGATTCAGATAATAGAATCAAAGCGTTATGGAGTGGTTAAGAGCCGGTGAATCACCCGACTCGCAGACACAAGATGTAGAGTCCCCGGAATCCCCGGACTCAACCGGTAGAGCGGCGGGTCAGTCTGCGCGGAAATTTTTCAGGGCATGAGCGCGCGGATGGGCGCGAACGAGCGGCGGTGATGCGGCGTGATCCCGAACTTGCTGAGCCCGCTTTGGTGCGCGGCCGTGCCGTAGCCCATGTTGGTTTCCCAGCCATAGCCGGGATGAACTTGTGCAAGGGACAGCATCAGGCGGTCGCGCGTGACCTTCGCCGCGATGGAAGCCGCCGCGATGGAAAGCGACTGCGCATCGCCTTTCACAATAGTGCGCACCGTGCACGCCAGTGGCGGCGCGCGGTTGCCGTCCACCAGCGCCACGTCGACGTTGCGACCCAGGGCCGCCACCGCGCGCGTCATGGCGAGGTACGTGGCGCGCAGGATGTTGAGTTGGTCGATCTCGGCCACATCGGCCTGGCCCACACCCAGCACCACCGCATTACATGTGCTCAAGCGCTCGAACAGTTGCTCGCGCCGCTCGGGCGTGAGCTTCTTGGAATCGTCCAGCCCGTGACGCAGATCATCGGGCAGCGTTTGCGGATTCAAAATCGCGGCCCCGGCCATCACCGGCCCCGCCCAGGGCCCGCGCCCTGCCTCGTCCACGCCCGCGATCACCGCTGTTGGGTTGGCGCTGAGGATGTCCTGCTCGTAGCGGAAATTCGGCATCAGATTTTTGGTTTGGGCCAGAGATGTTCCTTCAGGCGCGGCATCAGTTCGACGAAGTTGCAGGGCTTGTGCCGCACGTCGAGCTGATACTTCAGGATTTCATCCCAGCCGTCCTTCACTGCGCCGTTGGAGCCCGGCAGCGCGAACAGGTACGTGCCGTTCGCGACGCCGGCCGTGGCGCGCGATTGCACGGTAGACGTACCGATGCTTTTCAGGCTGATCCAGCGGAACAGTTCGCCGAACCCGGGAATGTCCTTCTCGCACACCTGCTGAAACGCTTCGGGTGTAACGTCGCGGCCGGTAACACCCGTTCCGCCGGTGGTGATGATGCAATCGACGTTCGGATCGGCCACCCAGGCTTTCAGTTGGGCGACGATAGCGGGCACGTCGTCTTTCAGCAGCGTGCGCGCGGCGAGCTTGTGGCCCATGCCAGCGATGCGGTCCGCCAGAATCTGGCCCGAGGTATCGGTTTCGAGCGTGCGGGTATCCGACACCGTCAGAACGGCGATATTGATGGCAAGAAACGGCTTAGATTCATCGATACCGGGCATGACAGATCCGTTGAAATCAGACGGCCGAGAGGCTGTCGTACTTTTGCTTGAAAACGAGCAGGTCGCGCCAGGCCAGGCGCTTCTGATTGGGCGAGCGCAGCAGATACGCCGGATGGAACGTGGCCATGGCCGGAATGGGCCGGGGCAGGCCCGGGCTTTCGTACTCGAACCACTTGCCGCGCAGCTTGGTGATACCTTGCGGATTGGCCAGGATGGTGGAGGCGGAGGGCCCGCCCACCAGGAGCAGCAAGGCCGGGTCCAGCAGTTCGATGTGGCGTTGCACGAAGGGCATGCACAGCACGATTTCTTCCGCCGTCGGCTTACGGTTGCCGGGCGGGCGCCAGAACACGATGTTGGTGATGTAGGCGTTGGTGGCGCGGTCAAGCCCGACCGCGCCCAGCATGC
>JAEUKM010000185.1 GCA_016793085.1 Rhodospirillaceae bacterium | reverse complement strand
CAAGCTCGCGGTGGACGAGAACGTGTTTTACATGTGGGACCAGAAGACCGGCAAAGTGGTCCAGGCCCCCGGCACCGGCATGGCCGAGAAGCCCATGAACCGCGAGCGGCGCAAGTACGAGACCATTTCCCTGGGCGAGATCGACCCCGCGCTGGAAGGTACGTGGACGGTCGACACGCTGGACGGCAAGGTGGAAGTGACCACCGTGTTCGAACTGCTGAAGGCGCACGCGGCCGAACACGCGCCGGAAAAGACACAAGAGATCACGGGCGTGCATCCCAGCGTGGTGCGCGAGGTGGCCCGCAAGTTCGCAGCCGCCAAGCCCGGCATGATCTATTCCGGCTACGCCAGCTGCAAATGGCTGAACGGCGACATGCTGCAACGCGCGATGATGATGTTGTTGGCGCTAACGGGCTCGACGGGCCAGGAAGGCGGCGGCATCCAGTTCGCCAACGCGCCCAAGGCCGGCGGCATGCTGGCGTTCGCCTTTGCCGATGTGGGCCCGGCCACGCGCATCGTCTCGGCGACGACGTGGGACTACGACCACGGCAACATGAAAGCACTGAACGAGCAGGTTTACGGCAAGGAGCTCGCCGACCGCTTTGACGCGAAATACAAAGAATCGGTGCGTGAAGCCTACTTCCCCAAGTACCACGAGAAGGGCTGGCGGATGGGCTTCTTCATGGGCAACAACGGCGCCAACTGGCGCGCCTCGGGCAAGAAGTGGCGCACAGACGCTTTCGAGAAGCTGGAAATGATCGTGGCGCTGGCGCCCGACATGGGTGTGACCCCCTTCTACGCCGACTACGTGCTGCCCATCGCGCACCACTACGAACGCGCCGACATCATGTTCCAGTCGCGCACGCCGTATATCCAAATTCTTGATTCCGCCGTGCCGCCCCTGGGCGAGGCGGTAGACGACTGGGACGCGATCTACATTATCTCCAAGGCCATCAGCGCCCGCGCCAAGGAACGGGGCACCAAATCGTTTTTCGACGAGGTGGACGGACGCTCGGTGCGCCGCGACCCGCAGCGCTATCACGACCTATATACGATGGACGGGCGCATCCGCAGCGTGCGCGACGTTATCCAGTTCATCATCAACACCACGCCGGGCGTGCCGAAAATGTCCTTCGCCGAGATGGCGAAAAAAGGCATCGTGCGCGTGGATGATTCCGACATCGCCGCCTGGAACGGCGACAACTCGCCCTACCACAACGACGTCTTCCGCTGCGTGCGAGACAAGCGCCCCTACGAGACGCTGACGGGCCGCCAGCAGTATTACGTCGACCATCCGTGGTTCCTGGAAGACGGCGAGCAACTGCCCGGCCACCGGGCCCCGTTACGCATCCCGGGCTATCCCATGCAGTTCATGATGGGCCACGCCCGCCACGGCATCCATTCCATGTGGCGCGACGACCATTTGCTGGTTCAGTTGCAGCGCGGCGAGCCCGACATCTACATGAACCCCAAGGACGCCGACGCGCGCGGCGTGTCAGACGGCGATCTGGTGCGCGTGTTCAATCCGCTGGGCGAGTTTTTCGTCAACGCGCACGTTTCGGCGGGCATCCAGCCCGGCATGCTGTTCATGTATCACGGCTGGGACCCGATGATGTTCAAGAACCGCCAGAACTTCGGCGCGGTCATTACAACCGCCGGGCTGATCAAGCCCACGTCGGTCGCGGGCGACTACGGCCACTTGGGCTACCGCGTGCTGGCCTTCGCGCCCAACCAGACCTACAAAGACTTTACGTGCGAGTTCGAACTGGCCGAACGGCGTAACGTCGCCAAGGCCACCTAGCATGCCCCTCGCCGCCTCCGCCGCACCGGTGATCTTCAATCCGCTGACGCCTTTGGGCTTACGCGATGCCGACAGCGCGCGGGCGCGCACACTGGCCTACGCGGTGTTTTCAGCACTTCTCGCTTCCCCCTTCGATACCAAAGTGTCCTACGGCCTGCGTGATCTGGCGCAGCAGCTTTCCGACTGCGCCCATGTGCTGCCCTACACGTTCGATGCGGCGGACGTGGAACAGGCCGCGCGCCACATGGACGACGCCGACGTGGGGCTGGTCCGCCGCGAATACAGCGGACTATTCGAGGTGGGCAGCGACGGCCCGCCGGTTCCCTTACGCGCCGAGCTGGTGCGCACGAACGAGTCCGTGGCCAAGGAAGAGATCATCCGCTTTTACGAGCATTTCAATTACGCGCTGAACGATGGCTATCAGTGGGCGCCAGATCATCTCTCCATCCTGCTGGAATTCGTCCAGACACTCGCCCGGCACGAAAGCCAGGCCCCCGATGCGCGCGCCCTACTGTCATACCAATTAGCCCAGCGCGATTTCGTCACACGCCACATTGCCGACTGGCTGCCCGGCGCCATGGAGCGCCTTGCGCGCCACGACCGGGCCTGCTCGTTTTTCGGTACGGCGCTGACCGCGCTCAACCGTTTCATCCGGGCTGACCTTGCCTGGCAGAACCAAACTCTCGATGCTTCCGCGGAAGGAGCCGTCTGATGCCCCGCCAAGTCGCCATGGTCATCGACCTGAACAAGTGCATCGGCTGCCAGGCCTGCACCGCCGCCTGCAAGTCGTTGTGGTCGGACGAACCCGGCCAGGAATACATGTTGTGGAACAACGTGGAGACACGCCCCGGCAAAGGTTATCCGCGCGACTGGGAACAGCATGGCGGCGGCTGGAAAGACAAAACGCGCCTGCGCGAAGGCAAGCTGCACGAACCCGCCGACTATGGCATCGCCTCGAAGCTGAACCACCAGGCCGTCTACTTCGACGGCAACGCCCAGCAGCTTCACACCGAGGAAAAGATGCTGTGGGGGCCCAACTGGGATGAGGATTCAAGCTCGGGCGAGTACCCCAACAACTACCACTTCTATGTGCCGCGCCTGTGCAACCACTGCACCAAGCCAAGCTGCATGGAAGCCTGCCCGGTGCGCGCCATCTACAAGCGCGAGCAGGACGGCGTGGTGCTGATCGACCAGGATAAGTGCCAGGGCTTCCGCGAGTGCAACAAAGCCTGCCCCTACGACAAGATTTACTACAACTACGTCACCAAAAAATCGAACAAGTGCATCTTCTGCTTCCCGCGCGTCGAGCAGGGTGTCGCCCCAGCCTGCGCGCGCCAGTGTCCCGGCCGCCTGCGCTTCGTGGGCTTTCTGGACGATGCCGACGGGCCCATCGACAAGCTGGTAAACAAGTGGAAAGTCGCGCTGCCGCTGCACCCGGAATACGGCACCGAACCCAACGTCTATTACATTCCGCCGATCCTGCCGCCGACCTACAACGAGGACGGCACGCTGTCGGACAAAGCGCGGGTGCCGATGGAATACCTGGAATACCTGTTCGGGCCCGCCGTGCATCACGCCTTGGAAACAGTGAAAACGGAAATGGAAACCCGTAAAGAGAGCGGCCAGTCGGAACTGATGGACCTGCTGATCGCCAAAGACTGGAAGTCGCTGTTCAAGATTCCGGATGTGAAATTCAGCTAAATCGAACTTCAGTTGAAAGCTAAACCGTGACCGACGCCACTGCCACCGCCGCCGCACTTCCGCCCGCCGCCTCTGGCCTGTCGGGCACGCGGCGGCTATTCATCATGACCGCGTTGGTACTTTCCACCGTGCTGGCGAGCCTTGATTCCAGTTTCGTGCCCATCGCCTTCCCGGACATGATCGACAATCTCGACACCTCCACGGCCATGGTCGTGTGGGTGGCTCTGGGCTACCTGATCGCCGCCACCGGCCCGCAGCTGTTCCTGTCGCGCATCGGCGACGTGGTGGGCCAGGTGCGGCTGTTTCAGATCGGCACCACGATCTACGCGCTGGCGATGATCGCCTGCACTTTCGCGCCCACCATCGAGGTGCTCATCACCTTCCGCGTCATCCAGGGCTTGGGGATGGCGATCTTCCTGCCCTTCACTTTCGCGCTGGCCACGAAGGTCTACCCGCCCTCCGAGCGCGGCAAGGCCTTAGGGATCATGCAGTCGGCCAATGCGTTCGGCTTCATCGCGGGGCCGGTATTCGCGGGCGTGCTGCTGGATGCGTTCGATTGGAACGCGATTTTCGCCGTGCGTATTCCCTTTGCCGTCGCGGCCATCGTCATCGCCTGGACGGCCTTCGGCAACGCGCTGCCCAAAGCCGAGGTAAAGCGCGCCAAAACCTACGACCTCGCGGGCGCGATCCTGCTGACCATCGGGTTCTTCGGCCTGTTGTTCGGGTTCAACCGCTTGCCGGTGGAAGACAACCACCTGGAAGTGACGGCCTGGGCCATTTTCGTTTCGGGTTTCGTGTTCTTCGGCCTGTTCCTGGTGCAGGAAGGTCGCTCCGAGAACCCGATTATCCCCTTAAGCCTGTTCAAGAACGCGGCCTTCACCAAGGCCGCCATTGCCTTCACGGCGGTCTTCGCGAGTTTCCCCGTCTACCTGTTCGTCATGCCGATCCTGCTCATCACCGGCATGGAGATCAAATCCTGGACCGTGGGCATGGTGCTGTGTTCCTCGGCCATCACCACGGCCGTCATCAGCCCCTACGCCGGCAAGCTGTCGGACAAGTTCGGCGCTGAAACATTGTGCTTTGCGGGCACGCTGTTCGCCGCCGCCGGATATTTGAGCATGCTGTTCATCCACCTGGATACGTCCGTGTGGTACCTGCTGGTGCCCATGATCCTGCTCGGCATCGGCACCGG
>JAEUKM010000162.1 GCA_016793085.1 Rhodospirillaceae bacterium | reverse complement strand
TATATCAAAATGTTACGCGAGCGTTACTTCGGCAGGATTGACGCCGCGCGAGGTATAGCGATCATAGGGCCAAGGACTGTGGAGAGATCGACATGAGCAAAATCGACGAACTGCGCAAACTGAAGCAGGAACAACTGAAGGCTGAAATGCCGATGTATGTTCAGGGCGAAGGCGTGTGGGAGGGCGTTTACCGCCACCTCGACGCGGACGCGAAGATCCTCGACGAACACAAGTCGCGCCTGATCATCCGCATGCCCGATGAAGGGCCCCACCCCATCATCCAGACCAACCTGTACTACTGGCCCGACGGCCGCGTGGAAAAGCGCGAGTTCAAGGTAAACTACGAGAACCGCCGCATTATTTATGACAACGCCCTGATCAAGGGCTACTTCGCGGAAATTTCCGAAGACGACAATAATCAAACGCTACTTGGCTATTGGCGCCGCCACGGCCTGGACGGCGTGTTCTTCTACGAACTGATCGTGCGCCAATCGGCGGGCTTCCGCACGCGCACCTGGCAGTGGGTGAACGACACCGGCGGGGTTTATCGCCGCACGGTCATCGACGAACGCAAGATTTCGGATGACTGGCGCACGCACGCCCATCACCTGAACGACGCGTAAAGTCAGACGCGGATAGAAATGAAATGGGCGGCCTGAGAGGGCCGCCCTTTTTGTTATGCGGCGGACAGGCCATAGCGCGCGAAGAGGTCACGCTTCCTGAAGCCCGCCGCAAGAAAGCGGCCCATGAGCTTACCCCCCGTAAGCCAGGCGATGTGCTGGCCCGTTTCGCCTGCCGCTACGGCCGTCAGCATTTGCTCCACCAACCAGGGCGTGGTGGTTTCCACGTAGTCACCCATGACGTTGATGGGCCACAGCACTTTCTTGCGGGCGGCGGGCGGCAGGGCGCGCACCTCGCGCAACATGCCCTCGGTGATGTTCACGCCGGGGCTGAGCATGTTCACTTTGACAGAACTTGCTTTGCCTAGTTCCCTGATCAGGCTGTCGGTGAAGTAGCGCACCGCGCGCTTGGTGGTGCCGTAGCCGATCATGCCCGGGATGACGCGGCCGTCGTGGCCGCCGCCGAGGGTGTTGAACAGCGTGCCGTGGCTCTGGGCCTGCATGCCCTTCACGGCCACCTGGCTGCCGTTGATGGTGCCGATGACGTTGGACTCGATCATCGTTTTCATCTCATCGGGTGTGAGTTGCAGCAGGGTCACGCCCGTGCGGGCGAACCCGGCGTTGTTGACCCACACATCAACCTTGCCGAACACTGATACAGCTTTGTCCCAGACCGTCTGAACCTCGGATGCCTTGGCGACATCGCACGGCAACCCATCGGCGCGCGCACCACCCGTTGCCTCGCCTTTCAGGCCCTCAAGGGCCTTGGCCAGATCGCCAGCATCGCGGCCGGTGATGAAGACATTATGCCCGCGTTTGATGAATTCGCGCGCATAGCCGTAGCCGATGCCCTTAGTGGAGCCGGTAATGACAATATTGTTCACGGCGATATCCCTCACGCGCGCATGGCCCTTCGCGCGCCTAGCGCGCATGGAATGTCTAACCCGGCCCATACTCAATGCAAGAGCAGCGCCGAAACCGACACGCGGCCATTGGGCCCGCCGAACGCAACCCCGCAAAGCCTCGAGTTGAAAGCGGGCCAGCCCCCCGGCCATAGTGGGCCGCGATTATAAGCAGGGTTTAGCCATGAGCGGTGAGATATGAGCGGCAAAGTCGTCGTCGTTACCGGATCGACCAAAGGCATCGGACGCGGGCTCGCGCGCGAGTTCATCAAGCGCGGGCATAGCGTGGTGGTCTCGGGCCGCACCCAGGCCGCCGTGGACGAAGCCGTGGCCGATGTCAGCAAGGATGCAGTGAACGGCGCCAAAGCCCTCGGCGTACCCTGCGATGTGATCGATTACGCCGCCGTGCAGAAGCTGTGGGACAAAGCTGTCGCCGCTTTCGGGCGCGTCGATATCTGGATCAACAACGCAGGCATGTCCAACTCGCGCTTTCCCATCGGGCATTTGCTGCAAGACGAAGTGGAAGCCGTGCCGCGCACCAACTTGGTCGGCACGCTCAACGGCAGCCACGTGGCGCTGAAGGGCATGAAGGCGCAAAGCCAGATCAACGGAATAAGCGGCGATCTTTACAACTTCGAGGGCTTCGGTTCCAACGGGTCGAAACAGCGCGGCATGAGCCTCTACGGCTGCACCAAGTTCGCCATCACCTACTTCACCAAATGCCTGATCGCCGAAACCAAGGGCGGCGCGGTGCGCGTGGGCTACTTAAGCCCCGGCATCGTCATCACGGATCTCTCGGTACGCGACAAAACCAAAGTGCCGCCGAAGCAATGGGCGTTCACCATCATGATCTACAACATCCTGGCCGACCGTGTGGAAACGGTCACACCCTGGCTGGTGGAGAACGTGCTGGCCAACACCAAGCACGGCGCGCGTATCGCCTGGCTGACGCGCGGCAAGAGCCTGTGGCGATTCCTGAAATCGCGGTTCGTCAAACCCGGCGACCGTTTTCCCGAACTGCATCTGCCGAAGGCAGCCTAACCATGCCCGCGAAAACCGCCGTCATCACCGGTTCCACCAAGGGCATCGGCTTCGGGCTGGCCAAGCAGTTTGTCATGCGCGGGCACTCGGTTGTCGTCAGCGGACGCAGCCAGGCCAGCGCCGACAAGGCCGCGGCCGAACTGCAAGCCTTCGCAACACAAGGCGCAAAGGCCTATGGCGTGGCGTGCGACGTGGGCGATTTGAAACAAGTGGAGGCGCTGTGGGCCAAGGCCAAAGAACATCTGGGCCGCGTCGATATCTGGATCAACAATGCCGGCGCCATCAACACCATGCGGCCCATCGGCGATCTGGACCCCGCTGACATTCTGGCCGTGCCGCGCACCAATCTGATCGGCACCATGTTCTGCTGCCAGACCGTGCTGAACGGCATGAACGCACAAGAGGCCGTGAACGGCGTTAAAGGAGCTCTGTATAACTTCGAGGGCTTCGGCTCCGACGGCGCCAAAAGCGAGGGCATGAGCATCTATGGGGCCAGCAAATACGGCCTGACGTACTTCACCAAGTCGCTGATCAAGGAAACCAAGGACGGGCCGGTGCGGGTAGGCTTCTTGAGCCCCGGCATGGTCACCACCGAGATGCTGTTGAAGGCTAAGCACGACGTCAGCCCCGAACGCTGGGCGCGCATGAAGTGGCTCTACCGCATTTTGGCGAACGACGTGGACACCGTCACCGCCTGGCTGGTGGAGAACGTACTGGCGAATAACAAGCATGGCGCGCATATCGCCTGGCTTACGCGCGGCAAGGCGATGTATCGTTTCTTCAAAGCCCTTGTCATCAAACCCAAGCCGCTGCCCGAGCTGGAGGCGGCCTGACGGAAGGACCGCCCTCGGAGACCGGACCATGGCCTGGCGACAATTCACCCCCAAGTTGGTCACGGTCCTGCAGGAAGGTTACGGCTGGGCTGACCTGCGCCGCGATGCTGTCTCGGGCCTGACCGTCGCCATCGTCGCCCTGCCCCTGGCCATGGCGCTGGGAATTGCTTCCGGCACCACGCCCGACAAGGGCCTCATCACCGCCGTCGTGGCCGGGTTCCTGATCTCAGCCCTCGGCGGCAGCCGGGTGCAGATCGGCGGACCCACCGGAGCGTTCGTGGTCGTGGTGTTCAACGTCATCCGCGATCACGGCTACGACGGTCTGGTGATCGCCACCATCATGGCGGGCGCGATTCTCATCATCGCGGGCCTGATGCGCTTCGGCACCTGGATCAAATACATCCCCGAGCCGGTCGTCACCGGCTTCACGGCGGGCATCGCGGTTATCATCTTCTCCAGCCAGATCAAGGATCTTCTGGGGTTGCAACTGCCCGAAGTGCCCGCCGCCGTGGCAGAGAAATGGGGCGCCTTCTGGGCCGTGCGGGATACGGTCAGTTTCAGCGCGGTGGCGATTGCCGCTCTGGCGCTGGCCATCATCCTGGCTTTGCGGCGTTGGGCCCCGCGCCTGCCGGGGTTCCTGTTCGCGGTTATCGCCACATCATGCCTCGCACTGATCTTTGGATTGCCGGTGGACACTATCGGCAGCCAGTTCGGCAGCATCCCGAACAGCTTGCCCGCGCCGTCGTGGCCCGATGTGTCGTGGACACGCGTGCAATCGCTGGTACCCAGTGCCCTCACCATCGCCTTCCTGGCCGGCGTTGAATCGCTTCTTTCTGCCATGGTCGCCGACGGCATGACCGGGCGGCGGCACCGCTCTAACGCCGAGCTGGTGGCGCAAGGTGTGGCCAACATGGCCTCGGGCCTGTTCGGCGGCATGCCCGCCACGGGCGCCATCGCGCGCACGGCCACTAACATCCGCGCAGGCGCGCGGTCGCCAATCTCAGGGATGCTTCACGCCGTGTTTCTGCTGCTGTTCATGGTGCTGCTTGCCCCATTGGCAGCCTACATTCCGCTGGCGTGCCTGGCCGCCGTGCTGGTGGTGGTCGCCTGGAACATGAGCGAGGCCCCGCGCTTCCTGCACCTGATGTCCGCACCGCCCGGCGACCGCGCGGTCCTGATCGTCACCTTTGCCCTGACCGTGCTGATCGACCTGACGGTCGCCATCGAAGTCGGCGTGGTACTGGCGGCGTTCCTGTTCATGCACCGCATGGCCGAAGTGGCGAGCGTGCAGACGGGCGGCGCGCTTGTGCTGGAAAGCGACGATGAAAACGGCGAAGACCCGGCCCAGCGCGCTGACCTGCCCGCAGGCGTCGAGGTGTTCCGCATGCGCGGCCCCTTGTTCTTCGGCGTCACGCATCGCCTGACCGAAGTGCTGGGCCGCACCAACACCACGCCCAAGGTGTTCATTCTGCGCATGAGTTTGGTGCCGATGATGGATTCATCGGGCGTCAGCGCATTGCAGGATCTGATCCACAAATACAGCCGCGCCGGTGTGGCCGTCATCCTGTCGGGCCTGCAGCCGCAGCCCCGTGACATTCTGGCCAAGATGCGTGTGACCGACCATGCGGGCGTGATCCTGGTTCCCAACTTTGCCGCAGCCTTGGATCAGGCCCAGGTGCTGATCGGACAACCCCGCCAATAGGCGCGCGGACAGGCGGGCGGATAGTCGCGTCACCTCCGCTTGCCAAACGCCAAAGGACCGGGGACAAACGAGGCACCGATTCGCGCCTGAGGGATGACCGCGCACCATGTTAAGCAAAACCGAAGAATTCAAGCGCGCCTGGACTGTCGTCCTGGCCTCGGCCGTGGGTGCTGGCACGGGCGTTTCGGCCCTGACGTTCTATAGCTTGGGCGCATTCGTGGAACCCCTGGGCCAGGAGTTCGGCTGGACCCGCGCGCAAGTTACGCTGGCCCCGCTGTTCATGACCATGTCGTCGCTGCTGATGGGGCCTATTGTCGGCTGGCTGTCCGACCGGCATGGCGCGCGGCCCATTGCCATCGTCAGCCAGGTTTTGTTTGTCGTCGCGGTTGCGGCGCTGTCATTCGTGACCAGCAATGTCCTCACGCTCTATCTCGGCTTCTTCATGCTGGCTCTGGTGGGGGCCGGGACCATGCCGATCACCTGGACGCGCTCGATCACCGGATGGTTTTTCTCGGCGCGCGGCATTGCTCTGGGTTTGGCGCTGATGGGCACCGGCCTGATGGGCATGGTGGCGCCGGGGCTAGCCACCTACCTGATCGCCGAATACGGCTGGCGTATGGCCTACGTGGGCCTGGCCGCCGTGCCGCTGATTGTGGCCCTGCCGCTGTCGCTGGCGTTCTTCCGCGATCCGCCCGAACAGGCGCAAGCTGCGGCAAGTCCGGACGGCGCGGCCGC
>JAEUKM010000118.1 GCA_016793085.1 Rhodospirillaceae bacterium | reverse complement strand
GTGGAGCGCCCGCGTGCAAGATCGTCCGCCGCCCCCACGCGCGAGAACAGCTTGTCGATCACGCCGATGCGCGCAGAAGATGCCGGAACATAAAAGCCCGCCTGGGCCATGATGGCGATAGCTGCGTTCTGGCGCAGGAAGGTGCTTTTGCCCGCCATGTTGGGGCCGGTGACCAGCCACAGGCGGCCCACACCTTGATCCGACTTGGCGCCCAGGTTGCAGTCATTGGCGACAAAGCCGGAAGCGCCCGCACTTTGCAGCACCGCCTCCACCACCGGATGCCGCCCGCCGGTGATGTGGAAGGCAAGACTGTCATCAACAACCGGGCGGTTGTAGTTGCGCTCTGCGGCCAGTTGCGCGCTCGCCGCGTAGACATCGAGGGCCGCCAGCGCTGATCCAGCCCGGGCGACACTTTCAGAGGACGCCAGGACGCTGGCCACCAGGTCGTTGAACACATCCAGTTCCAGGGCCAGCGCCTTGTCGCCGGCCGAACGGATGCGGTCTTCCAGCTCCGACAGTTCCACCGTGGTGAAACGCATCGCATTCGCCAACGTCTGGCGGTGGATGAACTTGGTTTTATCGGTATTCGTATTATCAGTGGCGGCGCCGCGCGCGTCTTCCACCAGCTTTTCGCCGTGCTTGGCCGTGACCTCGATGTAATAGCCAAGGACGTTATTGTGCCGAATCTTCAGGGTCGCGATGCCGGTCGATTCCGCATAAGCGGCTTGCAGCCCGGCCATGAGCTTGCGGCTGTCATCGCGCATCAGACGGAGTTGATCCAACTCTTGCGAATAGCCCGCCGCCACGAAGCCGCCGTCGCGCGCCAGCAGCGGTAATTCCTGCGCCAGCGCTTGCGTCAGTTTGCCCACAAGGCTGCCGTGATCGCCAAGCCCCGCCAGGGCCTCGGCAATGCTGGCGGGTGGCGGCAGCAACGAGGCTTGCGCACGGCCCACGCACTCACGCAAGGCCGGGGCCTGGCCCAGGGCTTCGCGTAAGGCCGCGAGATCGCGTGGGCCGCC
This sequence comes from Rhodospirillaceae bacterium, assembly GCA_016793085.1. GTDB lineage: Bacteria > Pseudomonadota > Alphaproteobacteria > Rhodospirillales > Rhodospirillaceae. Next base: position 13,050 of record JAEUKM010000118.1, on the reverse strand, counting down.
GCGGCCCAGTGTCAGACGTGATAACGCACGCTCGATATCGGGGCAGGCTTTTAAGCGTTCGCGCACATCCTCTCGGGTGGATGCCGCATTCAGAAAGAAGGCAACACCATCGAGGCGCGCATTGATGGCCGCAGGATCGGTCAGCGGCGAGGCCAGGCGCGCGGCAAAGGCGCGGGCACCGCTGGCCGTGACAGTCAGGTCGAGCGTGGCCAGCAAACTGCCGCGCCGCTCGCCCGACAGCGTGGCGGTGAGCTCCAGGTTGCGGCGGGTGGCGGCGTCGATCTCAAGGCAAGCGCCGTCGGCCTGGCGCGTAAGCGGGCCCAGGCGCGGCAGTTTGCCCTTCTGGGTCAGTTCCACGTAATCCACCAGCGCCCCGGCGGCGGCCACCTCGGCGCGGGTGAAAGCGCCGAAGGCATCTAGCGTATTCACGCCGTACAGCGCATGCAGACGCTTGCGCGCGTTTTCGGAATCAAAGCGCGGGCCGGGCAGCGGCGACAACGACAGCTTCCAGGCCTCCAACTGCGTCTTGATTTCGACGTCGGATAGGAATCGATCGGGAATAATGATTTCGCTGGGATTGAGCCGCCCCAAGGCCGAGCTTAAGCCCCGCACCGCCACGCGCTCCACATGCACGTCGCCCACGGACATATCGAGCCACGCGAGGCCCACATGAGTTGCATCCTCGGCCCGCACTTGTGCAAGACAAGCCAAATAGTTGTTGGCCCGCGCATCCAAGAGAGTGTCTTCCGTCAGGGTGCCGGGCGTAATGAGCCGCACGACGTCGCGGCGCACCACGGCTTTCGAGCCGCGCTTTTTTGCTTCCGCGGGGTCTTCCATCTGCTCGCAAATGGCGACCTTGAACCCTTTGCGTATGAGGCGCGCCAGATAACTTTCGTGGCTGTGGACCGGCACGCCGCACATGGCGATGTCCTCGCCCTTGTGCTTACCGCGCTTGGTGAGCGCGATATCGAGCGCGGCCGAGGCCTTCACCGCGTCTTCGAAGAACATCTCGTAAAAATCGCCCATGCGATAGAACACCAGGGCGTCCGGGTGCGCCGTCTTAACAGCCAGGTACTGGGCCATCATTGGCGTGGTGTCGCTGGACTCGGGCAGATCCTGGTTCATCGGGCGTGAGCGCAATCCGGTAGAGACAAAAAGCATCAAAGGGAATGGAGCCCGCCGTGTATAGCACGCGGGCCATTCCTGCCATGACAAGGTTGTGACGTACCATTATTACAAGGCGGGACAAGCACTTGTTGCGCGTTCGGGTTTTGCTTTTGGCCGCCGGACCGCGCACAATGCCGCTCAATTAAACCGATCAAGAACGTACTGGGGACCGCCGCTGATGACCAAACGCACACAACGCAACCTCGACCGCGAGGCGCTGGCTTTTCATGCCACCGGCCGCCCCGGCAAGATCGAGATCACCGCCACCAAGCCCATGACCACCCAGCGCGACCTGTCGCTGGCTTATTCGCCCGGTGTCGCCGCCCCGTGCCTGGAAATCGCGCGCGACCCGGCCTTGGCCTACGACTACACGGCCAAGGGCAATCTCGTCGCCGTTATTTCCAACGGCACGGCGGTGCTGGGCCTGGGCGATCTTGGCGCCATTGCCGGCAAGCCGGTGATGGAAGGCAAAGCAGTGCTGTTCAAACGGTTCGCCGATGTGGACGGCATCGACCTGGAAGTGGACACGCGCGATGTGGACGAGTTCGTGAACTGCGTGCGCTTCCTGGGCCCCACCTTTGGCGGCATCAACCTGGAAGACATTAAAGCGCCCGAGTGCTTCATCATCGAACAGCGCCTGCGCGAGCTGATGGACATTCCCGTGTTCCACGACGACCAGCACGGCACGGCGATTATCGCCGCTGCGGGCCTGATCAACGCCTGCGATTTGACCAAGCGCAAACTGTCCGACGTGAAGCTGGTGGTGAACGGCGCAGGCGCCGCAGCAACGGCGTGTGTAGAATTAGTGAAGGCCCTGGGCGTGCGCGCCGACGGCGTGATCATGTGCGATTCCAAGGGCGTCATCTACAAGGGCCGCAAGGACGGCATGAACCAGTGGAAGTCGGCCCATGCGGTGGCTACCGACAAGCGCACATTAGCCGAGGCCCTGGACGGAGCCGATGCGTTCTTGGGCCTGAGCGTGAAGGGGGCGGTAACCAAGGAGATGGTGAAGAAGATGGGCAAGAACCCGATCATCTTCGCCATGGCCAACCCGGACCCCGAGATCACGCCCGAGGATGTGGCCGAGGTGCGCGACGACGCAATCGTGGCCACGGGGCGTTCGGACTACCCCAACCAGGTGAACAACGTGCTGGGTTTTCCGTTCATCTTCCGGGGCGCTCTGGACGTGCGGGCGCGCACCATCAACGACGACATGAAAATCGCCGCCGCCAAGGCACTGGCGGAACTGGCGCGCCAGGATGTGCCAGATGAAGTGGCGGCCGCCTATTCAGGGCGGAAGTTGAAATACGGCCGCCAGTACATCATCCCCGTGCCTTTCGATCCGCGCCTGATCGCGACCGTGCCGCCCGCCGTGGCGCAGGCGGCCATGGATTCCGGAGTGGCGCGCAAACCCATCGCCGACATGGCGGCCTATCGCAAGGAACTGGCTGCGCGTCTTGATCCGACGGTCGCGAGCCTGCAGACGATCGCCGCCGAAGTGGCGCGCAAACCCCAAACCGTGGTCTTCGCCGAAGGCGAGGAAGAGCGGTCCATCCGCGCGGCTGTCGCGTATTGTAACGGCGGATACGGCAAGGCCATTCTGGTGGGGCGGCGGCGCAAGCTGGAAGAGAAACTGGGCGAACTGGGCATCAAGCCCGAAGAGTTGAAATCGCTGGGCATCACCGTCACCAACGCGCGCGAGTCCGACCACAACGATGCGTATATCGATTACGTGTACAATCGCCTTCAGCGCAGCGGCTATCTGCAGCGCGATTGCCAGCGCATGGTCAGCATCGACCGCAACGTGTTCGCCTCGTGCATGGTGGCGTTTGGTCACGCCGACTGCATGGTGACGGGGCTGACGCGCAACTACCACTCGGCCTTGAACGACATCCGCCGCGTCATCGACACTAGGCCCGGCAGCATGGTGTTCGCGGTGAACATCATGATCGTGCGCGGACGCACGCTGTTCATCGCCGACTCGGCGGTGATCGAGCGGCCCACGCCGCATGAAATGAAAACCATCGCCATTGAAAGTGCCGCCATGGCTAGGCGCATGGGGCACGAACCGCGCGTGGCCTTGTTGTCGTACTCCAACTTCGGCAACCCGCCGGGGGCCGTGGCCGAAACCATGTCGGAAGCGGTGAAGTTACTGAATGCCGCCAAGGTGGATTTCGAGTTCGACGGCGAGATGGGTGTCGATGTGGCGCTGGACCCCGAACGCAAGCTCTACCCCTTCTGCCGCTTGACGGGCCCGGCCAACGTGCTGGTGATGCCCGGCCTGCATGCCGCCAACATTTCCACCAAGCTGATGCAACGCTTCGGCGCAGCCACCACCATCGGCCCGGTGCTGACGGGCCTGGACAAGCACATCCAGATCGTCTCGATGGATGCGGGCGTGTCGGACCTGGTGCAGATGGCGCTGATGGCGGCCCACGGCGGCGTGGGCCGCTTGGTGTAAGAGCCGCTTGGTGTAAGAACCGGTTGGCGTAAGAGGCATAATCACGCATGCCCGAGAAAGAACCGCTTCAAGGTCAATCCATCCAGAGGCTGTTTGTATGGGCCTTCGGCTTATGCGTTCCCACCTGGGCCATTGTGCTGGCGCTGGTGCTTCTGGACCGGCTGACGTGGCTTGACGCAGGGTTATCGGCCATCGCCATCTTTCTGCTGATGACGGTCGTGTCGTTCCGGCGGTTGGGGGATTTTGAACGCCTCATCCGTTACGCAGAAACGTTATTCGAAAACCCCGACGCGCCCAGCCCGCCCGCCTATTCCTCGGCCATGGCCCAGCGGCTGATGAACGCGCTGAACTCCTTGCGCCGGGTGTGGGCCGAGCGCCGCGCGGAAGCCGAGGGCCTGGCCAAATCCCGCCAGGACATTCTGGACAGCCTGCCCGACCCCCTGCTGCTCTTGGACCGCCAGCGGCGCGTGGTGGGGGCCAACATCGCAGCGCTTGATCTGTTGGGCCGCGACTTGGGCGGCGTCGGCACGGGCCGGCAGCTTTTGGGCCGCGATCTGGCCGGCGTCATCCGCGACCCCAAGGTCCTGGACGCCGCCGCCGAGGCCCTGGCCCAGAACAAGCGCACGGATGCGCAGTTCAGCCTGTCGGCCCCGGTGGAGCGCACGTTCCGGACGTTGTTGGTCCCCTTAAGCAGCGTGGGCCGCGAGAACACGGCGCTGATCTTGGCGTTCCAGGAACAGACCGAATTGCTGAAAATGGACCGCATGCGCGCCGACTTTGTGGCCAACGCCAGCCATGAACTGCGCACCCCCTTGGCCAGCGTCCTGGGTTTCATTGAAACTTTGCGGGGACCCGCCCGCGACGACACCGAAGCACGCGAGAAGTTCCTGGAGATCATGCTGAAGCAGGCCAACCGCATGACGCGGCTGATCGACGATCTATTGTCGCTGTCGCGCATCGAGCTGCGTGAGCACACGCGGCCGACTGAACAGATCGACGTGACGGCGGTGTTGCGCACCACCGCCGAACTGTTGGACGGCCAAGCGCGCGAGAGTAAGTCTGCCATCAAGATCGAAGTGGCGCCCGAGGTGCCGCTGGTGATCGGCGAACCCTCGGAACTGGGCCAGGTGTTCTACAACCTGACCACCAATGCCCTGAAATACGGCGGCCAGCGCGGGCCTGTGGAGATCAGCGTGCAGAAGGTGGCCGCCCGCCCGCCCGCCATGCACGGCCAGGGCCCCTGCGTGAAAATCGCCGTGCGCGATTACGGCGAAGGCATCCCGAAAGAACATTTGCCGAGATTGACCGAGCGCTTCTACCGCGTAGATACGGCGCGCTCGCGCGAGCTGGGCGGAACGGGTTTAGGATTGGCCATCGTCAAGCACATCACCAACCGCCACCGCGGCGTGCTGACCATTGAAAGCGAATTGGGCAAGGGTTCGACCTTCTCGGTCTATCTGCCCATTGCCGGCTAGAGCATTTTCCCGAGAAGTGGGAACCGGTTGGCGTGGAAAATGCAACCAATAAAAAGCGGTAGCCGAGCAAAGCCGTTTCAGCTTGAACGGATTTGGCTCTAGTCTTCAACCACAACCGGTTTAGCCGCCGGGGTCAGCACCGGATAGGCCTTCATCAGCCACAGAAGCAAAAGCAATCCCGGTATGGCGGCGAAGGTGGTGGCGACAAAGAAGGTGAACCAGCTCATCTGATCGGCCAGCCAGCCGCCGCCCGAGGCGAGGATGGTGCGCGTGAAGGCCATGAATGAGGTCAGCAGCGCGTACTGTGTCGCGGTGAAGGCGAGATTGCACAAGCTGGACATGTAGGCGATGAACGCCACATTGCCGATGCCGTTGGCAAAATTCTCGACACTGATGACGACGGTGAGCGCCGTGAGATCGGGCCCGATCAGCGCCAGGACCGCCAGCAAAAGATTGCTCAAGGCCATGGCCAGCCCGCCCCAGAGCAGCATGCGGTAGATGCCAAAGCGCATGACCATGGCCCCGCCAACGAAACTGCCGAGGATGGTCATGCTCACACCCCAGGTTTTCACCACTACGCCCACCTGCGTCAGGGAAAAGCCGAGATCGAGATAGAACGGATTGGCCATGCTGGCCCACAGGGCATCGCCGTACTTATAGAGCATGACAAACGCCAGAATGACGGCGGCCCCGGGGCGCGTCAGAAACTCGGTGAAGGGTGCGATGACCGAGCCTTTCAGCCAGTCGGCATAGCTGTCGGTTTTTGCGGCGGAGGCCGAGCGCGCGGGCTCGGGGCTCAAGAACACGGTGATGACGCCCAGCACCATCAGCACCGCCATGACGCTGTAGGACACGGCCCAGCCGAAGTTATCGGCCAGAATGAGCGCGCCGCCGCCCGAAGCGATGACGGCAATGCGATAACCGCCCGTGGTCATGGCGGCCCCGGCGCCGTATTGCGCCTGGTCCAGGTACTCGATGCGGTAGGCGTCGATGACGATATCCTGCGTGGCCGACGCAAAAGCCAAAAGCACCGTCCAGAGGATGGTGGCCGTCAGGCTTTCGGCGGGGTTGGATTGCCCCAAACCCACCATGCCGACGATGCACAAGGCTTGCGCGGCCAGCATCCAGCCGCGGCGCTGGCCGAATCGGCGCGTGAGGATGGGTAAGGCCACGCGGTCCACCACCGGGGCCCACAGGAATTTCAGCGCATAGACCGAACTGGCCCAACTCATAAAGCCGATGAGGGTTTTGGCGATACCTGCCTGCGCCAGCCACGCCGACAGGGTTGCGGCGGTGAGCAGGAAGGGCAGGCCCGAGGCGAAGCCCATGGCCAGAACGATGAGGAGTTTGCGGTCGCCGTAGACGGCCAGCGAAGCACGCCAGGAACGCGCTGAAACAGAAGCGGCATCGGTCATGCCGCTGTTGTCTCATAGAACGGGAGGGCTGTGAATCCCGGAAGCTTACTCGGCCGCCTGTTTGGCGGCGCGCTTGCGGGCATTGGGATCGAGGTGCCGCTTGCGCAGGCGGATGAACTTGGGCGTCACTTCCACCAGCTCGTCGTCCTGGATGTAGGCCAGCGCATCTTCCAGCGTCATCACGCGCGGCGGGGGCAGAGCTTGTTTGTCGTCCTTCATCACCGTACGGAAGTTGGTGAGCTGCTTGGCCTTCAGCGGGTTCACTTCCAGGTCGTTGTCGCGGGTGTGCTCGCCCACGATCATGCCCATATAGACCTTGTCGCCGGGGGCGACAAACTGGGGGCCGCGGTCGATGAGATTGAACAGGCCGTAGGTGTTGGCCTCGCCGGAATCGGTCGAGATCAACACACCCGTGCGGCGCGCGGCGATGACGCCCTTGTGCGGCGCGTAGCCGTGATAGAGGCGGTTCATGATGCCGGTGCCGCGCGTGTCGGTCAGGAATTCGCCGTGATAGCCGATGAGGCCGCGCGACGGCGCATGGAACACGATGCGGGTTTTGCCGCCGCCCGAGGGCTTCATTTCCTGCATCTCGGCTTTGCGCTGGTTCATCTTGTCGACGACGATGCCGGTGTAGGCGTCGTCCACGTCGATGACCACTTCCTCGATGGGCTCGAGGCGCTTGCCGTTTTCGTCTTCACGGAACAGCACGCGGGGGCGCGAGATGGAAAGCTCGAAACCTTCGCGGCGCATGTTCTCGATCAGCACGCCCAGTTGCAGTTCGCCGCGCCCCGCCACTTCGTAGGCGTCCTTGTCGCCGGATTCCTTGACCTTGATGGCCACGTTGCCTTCGGCTTCGCGCTCGAGACGCGCGCCGATCATGCGGGTGGTGAGCTTGTCGCCGTCCTGGCCCGCCAACGGCGAGTCGTTGACGGAGAAGGTCATGGCCAGGGTCGGCGGATCGATGGGGCGGGCCTGGATGGGTTCTGTCACTTCCGGCGCGCACAGCGTGTCGGCGACGTTGGCGCTCTCAAGACCGGCGAGAGCGACGATATCGCCCGCTTCGACGCTGTCCACCGGCACGCGTTCGAGGCCGCGGAACGAGAGAAGTTTTGTAGCGCGGCCCTGTTCCAGCACTTTGCCGTCGCGCGTGAGCGCCTTGATGGCCATGTTGACCTTGCCGATGCCCGACTGCACGCGGCCGGTGAGAACACGGCCCAGGTACGAATCGTATTCCAGGGTGGTGCACAGCATGCTGAACGGCGCATCGAGATCGCGCTTGGGTGCCGGCACGTGCTTGACGATCAGTTCGAACAACGGCGCCAGATCGGTGGGTTTGTCTTTTTCCAGATCGTGCACCGCCCAGCCTTCGCGGCCGACGGCGAACATGGTGGGGAAATCCAACTGCTCGTCGGAGGCGCCCAGCACCGAGAACAGGTCGAACACTTCGGTGTGCACGTCGTGCGGGCGTGCGTCCTGGCGGTCGACTTTATTGATAATGACGATAGGACGGATGCCGAGGCCCAAGGCCTTCGACAGCACGAACTTGGTTTGGGGTAACGGACCTTCGGCCGCGTCCACCAGCAACACCACGCCGTCGACCATGGAGAGAATACGCTCCACCTCGCCGCCGAAATCAGCGTGGCCGGGGGTGTCGACGATGTTGACCTTCACGCCGTTCCAGTCGACCGAGGTGCACTTGGCCAGAATCGTGATGCCGCGCTCGCGTTCCAAGTCGTTGGAATCCATGGCGCGTTCCTGCATGCGGGCGTTGGCGCGCACGCTGCCCGACTGCTTTAAAAGCGCGTCCACCAGGGTGGTTTTGCCGTGGTCGACGTGGGCGATAATGGCGATGTTGCGCAGTTCCATGGCGCGGCTGCGTGTCCTAAGTCTTTGATTTAAGATAACAAATTGGGCGCCGAACAGGACCGGCCCGCCCATCTTGCATGCGGGCGGTTCTATACCTGTGTGCAGGCGCGAAAGCAAGGCGGGGGCAGGTTTGGGCCGCCCCCTAAAAGGAGCACTGCTTTTACAGCCCGTGCTTTAACAGAAGCTCACGCAAGGGGGTTTCGGGCCGCGCGCCCATGTGGCTGATGATCTCGCCCGCACACATGGAGCCGATCTTGGCGCAGCGCACGAGATCGCGCCCGCTGGTGTAACCGTACAGGAACCCGGCCGCGAACAGATCGCCGGCGCCTGTGGTGTCGATCACCTTGTCGACCGGCATGGCGGGCACCGTTGCGGTCGCCATGGTGTCCACCACGATGGCGCCGCGCGCCCCCAAGGTCATGCAGGCCAGCGTGTTGGTCTGGCGCAATTTGCGCACCGCCGTGTCGAAGTCGGTGGTTTTGTAAAGCTGGAACACCTCTTCCTCGTTGCCGAACAACAGATCGACATGATCGTAAATCAGCTGCAGCAGATCTTCGCGGTGACGATCCACCACGAATGGATCGGAGAGTGATAACGCCACCTTGTTGCCCGCCTGCTTGGCCGTCACGCATGCTTTGCGGATGGCTTCTTTGGCTTGCGGCGTGTCCCACTGATAGCCTTCGATGTAGAGCACGTCGGACGACCTGATGACGTTTTCGTCGATATCGCTGGGGCCCAACTCGGTGCAGGCGCCGAGATATGTGTTCATGGTGCGCTGGGCATCGGGCGTGACCAGAATGAACGACACCGCCGTGGGCAGCGTGGTGGAATTGGCTTTGCCCGGATAGTAATCCACGCCCGCGGCTTTGATTTCATGGCTGAAGGCCTGGCCCAGCGTATCGTTGCCCACCTTGCCGATGAACGCGGGCGTGCCGCCCAGCGAAGCAATGCCGACCATGCTGTTGGCGACCGAGCCGCCGGAAATGTTCAGCGTGCGGCCCATGGATGTGTAGAGCAATTGCGCGCGCTCTGAATCGATCAGCGCCATGGTGCCCTTCACCATGCCCTTGTCGGCCAGGAACGCTTCATCGGTTTTGGAGAGAACATCGACAATGGCGCTGCCGATGCCGACAATGTCATAACGTTTTTCGGGCATAAGAGACCTATACTACCTGTGCTGCGCGTCCGGGCTTTGATGTCAGGCCGGAGTATAGCCAGGACGCGAACGACCGCCACATCGACTTGGCGGGACACGGTACGGAGCATCCACGCCGATGATTCAGGCTTTCACCGCTGCCATGGCGATGTTGCGCGACCCGCGCATTGTGGGTTTGGCGGTGCGCTCAATTGTCTTCACGGTTGTGGTATACGCGGTGCTGTTCGCCGGGCTGGCTTGGGCTTTAAGCGCCACCACCCTGGCCCACTTGCCCTGGCTCGATACGGTACTTGATCTGGGTGTTGGCGTCGCCGCGGCCATAATGGCCTGGCTGATGTTCCCGGGTGTGGTCAGCGCCGTCATGGCGCTGTTTCTGGAACGTGTGGCCGCCGCCGTGGAAGCGCGGCATTACCCCCAGGCCGGTGCGCCGCGCGCGGTTCCATTGATGGAAAGCCTGCGTCTGTCCGCACGGCTGTTGGCTTACACGGTGACTTTGAATCTGATCTGCCTGCCCCTGTATGTAGTGTTGTTGTTTGCCCCGCCCCTCAATCTGTTGTTGTTTTACGCTATCAACGGCAAGTTGCTGGGCCGCGAGTATTTTGAAACCGTTGCGTTGCGCCACGCCGACGGCACAGCCGTGAATGACCTGCGGGCGCGCCACAGCGGTACGTTATGGATGGCGGGCGCCATCACCACCGCCCTGTTGACCATTCCGATTCTCAACCTGGTGGCCCCCGTCATCGGCATTGCCGCCATGGTGCACTTGTTTCACGGCCGCCTGTTTTCGAGGACTTCGTCATTTTCGAGAAATTAACCCTGCGGGTGTAGGCTCATCCGGTTCGACCGGCTCGCTTGCGTTTGATGCAAGACAACAAAGGCTGGCGGACATTGACCGTGGGTGAGGACGCGATGACCGATCAAGCCGAAAAAGACGACGCCTCAAACGCTGCTACAAATGTGGGCCAGTTGCCGCACTTCGCCATGCGCAACGAGGGCGCCAAACTGGGCAGCTTGCGTCCGCCCGCCAAACCCTTCTTCAAGGCCACGTCCGCCGAAAAAAGCATGAGCGAGAAAGCCGCGTTGGAACGCCCCAGCGGCGACCGCAGCTTCATCGAACGCATGGGCGTCATGGCGCCCACCAGCAGCTATACCCCGCCGCCGCAGCGGCGCACCACCGAGATCCCCAATCTCAAGACCGTGCGCGATGCGCTTGACGCCAAGAGCGACGAAAAAAAGCTGACCATCACCAAACACATCAAGGTCAGCGGCGAGATTTCCGGCTGCGAGCGTCTATACGTGGAAGGCAGCGTGGATGCGACGATCACGGGCCTGAAAAAAATCGAGATCGCCCCCATGGGTCGTGTTTCGGGCAAGGCCGATGTTGACAGCGCCGTGGTGAACGGCGTGTTCGACGGCGCCCTGACCGTGCGCGGACACCTGGAGGTCGCGGCGGGCGCGGTCGTGACGGGGACGATTTCCTATCACACCGTCAGCGTCGCCAGCGGCGGCAAGTTGACCGGCACCGTCAGCCAGATCGACGCTTAAGTTTTTTCGGCTTGCGGTTTTTAGGCGCCGGTTTCTTGATCTTGGCTTTCGCCCTTATCTTCTGAGCTTTGGCCTTTTGCGCCTGAGGTGAATCGGGTGCGGGCGTTTTCGGCTTGAACGCGCAAAATTCCGCCACTGTACAGCGCCAGCAATCCGGCGAGCGCGCCTTGCAGATGTAACGCCCGTGCAGGATCAGCCAGTGGTGGGCGTGCTGCTTGAATTCATCCGGCGTGATTTTTTCCAGCTTCAGTTCCACATCCAGCGGCGTTTTCCCGGGTGCCAGCCCGGTGCGGTTTCCGACGCGGAAGATGTGCGTATCCACCGCGATCGTGGGCTGGCCGTAGATGACGTTCAGCACCACGTTGGCGGTCTTGCGGCCCACCCCCGGCAACTCTTCCAGTTCCGCGCGGGTTTGCGGCACCTGACTGCCGTGCTTGGCGATCAGCAGTTCCGACAACGCGATGACGTTCTTGGCCTTGGCGTTGAACAGCCCGATGGTCTTGATGTAATCGCGCAAACCCATCTCACCCAGAGCGACCATCTGTTCAGGTGTGTCGACCACCTTGAACAGCGGGCCGGTGGCCTTGTTGACGCCCACGTCGGTCGCTTGCGCCGACAGCACGACAGCGACAAGCAGCGTGTAAGCGTTCACATATTTCAGTTCGGTGGCGGGCTCGGGGTTCTGCGCGCTGAGGCGTTTGTAGAACTCCTGAACGGATGCGGGCTTCATACGTTTTTCTTATTGAGCATGCCCTTATCGGAAAACCGGTACCCACTTTTCCGGGTCATGCTCTAAAGCCCTAAAACATCACGCATACTGTAGAGGCCGGCTTTGCGCCCACGCGCCCAGAGAGCCGCGCGCACAGCACCCTTGGCGAAGACGCCGCGCGAGGAGGCTTTGTGCGTCAGCTCGACACGCTCACCGTCGGCGGCAAAGATCACCGTATGATCGCCCACCACATCACCACCTCTTAATGTGGCAAAGCCGATCTCACCCTGGGCCCGCGCGCCAACTTGGCCGTCGCGAGTCCGGCGCGCCACATCGGCGAGTTTCACCTTGCGGCCGCGCGCAGCAGCCTCGCCCAGCCCAAGTGCTGTGCCCGAGGGCGCATCGACCTTGTGGCGGTGATGCATTTCCAGAATGTCGATGTCGTAATCTGGGCCCAGGGTCGATGAAAGCTTTTCCGTAAGCGCAAAAAGTACATTCACCCCGATGCTGAAGTTGGGCGCATAGACAAGAGGCGCAGACTTCGCCGCGGTTTCAATGGCCGCCAGCACATCGGCCCCCAGGCCCGTCGTGCCGATGACCAGCACCTTGCCGGTCTTGGCGGCCAGGGACGCGTGATAGAGCGTGGCGGCGGGGACTGTGAAATCAATCACCGCATCGCAGGCCGCAAACAGTTGCGCCGCATCGCTGCCGACCGGAACGCCAATGGTCTTGGCGCCCACCAGAAGCCCGATGTCGGTGCCCACGAGAGGCCCGGCCGGTTCCGTGCCGCCGGACAGCACTGCGCCCGGTGTGGCCAGCACTTCCTGCACCAGCATGCGCCCCATGCGCCCGGCGCAGCCGACAATGCCGATCTTGAATGGTGTGTTTGTCATAGCGGCGCACAATAAAGAAATGGACGGCGCGGTCTAGTCTCTCGAAAGCTAACCCTTGAAAAACGCAGCCAGCACACTCACCACACGGGATACATCGGCGGCCGATACATCCAGATGCAGGACAAAGCGCGTGGTGGGTTCCACGGCGGCCAGAATGCCTTTCTCTTGCAGATATTTCTGCAAGGCCTGAACGCGCGGCGGCGGCACGTCGGCGAACACCATGTTGGTGGCCTGAGTGATACGCCGCAGGTTTGGAATGCCGCGCAAGCCCTTGGCCAGCGTTTCGGCCTTGGCATGGTCCTCGGCCAGACGGTCGATGTTGTGGTGAAGCGCATAGAGGCACGCCGCCGCCAGGATACCCAC
>JAEUKM010000064.1 GCA_016793085.1 Rhodospirillaceae bacterium | reverse complement strand
GCGGTGCGCGCAGGGGCAGCCGCCAGTTCGATCTTGGGCGGCAGGGCCACACCCTCGCCGATGGAAACGGGCTTGGTGAGGTAGGCGTCTTTCCCTGCGGCCCCGGCCCATTTGCGCAACAGGCCCGGCTCGAAATACTGGCCCGAGAAATTCGTCAGCGGCACGGCCAGGTTCTCGCCCACCCACTTCAACTGGTCCTGAATGGTCGACGGGCCGTCGAAGCGGCCGTCGTTGTCGATTACCGCCCAGCCGCTGGCGGTGCTGGTGAGCAGCAGGCCCGGCTGCGCCGGATCGGCCGCGCGGAACAGTTCGATGGAGCTGTCCTGCAAGGGCACGGCCAGGACCGCCGACGACAGCGCGGGCGCTGCCCCTGGATGACGGGGCGTTTTGGGTTTCAGTTCGACGGTACTGACGCGCGACGGCTTGTCGGCATCGGCGGTGAGGATGCGGTTGTCGGCGGTGAACAGCACGAGGGCGTTCTTGGCCCGGTCGATCTGAGCCGAGACGATCTGGCACGCCGTCTGGCACACGCTTTGGGCTGAAACGCCGCGCTGACCGGCAGAGATAATGCTGCCCGCGGCGGAGACGGCAACCACGCGGTCGGACGCGCGGGGGAAGAACAGCGCCACCACCGGGTCGGCGGCGCCTGCTTTATAGGATGCGACGTTGAGGCCTGTCCCTGTGTCCCACACGCCGATATTTCCTGCGGCATCGGTCAGCGCCACATAACCGCCGGTGCGATCCACCGCGATGGCGGCGGCATTTGAAGTTGTTTTGAACGAGGCCCGCACGCGGCGCGAGGCGATTTCCAGCACCTCCACCGCCCCGTCGGCGCGCGCCAGCACGGCGCCCGCTCCGTTGGGCAGCCAGGCGATGAGCGTAATGGGCGCCGTTCCGCGTGCGCCCGCCATGGCGGGCTCGCGTGACTTGGCGTCGAACACGCCATAACGCCCATCCTCGAAAGCCAGGATGGCCGTGCCCGCCTTGGACACCGTGCCCGCCTTGATGCGCACGTCGTTCATCTGGCCGCGCCGTTCCATGCGGCCCAGGTTCACGTTCCAGATTTCGTACTGGTTGCTTCCGCGCAGCAACAGCACATAACGCCCCTCTTCGTCTGCTACGGCCTGTTGGATGGGTTCGGGCGGCGTGTCGAAGGAGATGGACACCGGCACACGGATGAGCGCCTGCTCGACGTTGATGTCGATCGCCCGCTCGATGGCGCGCATCTGATCGAACTGCGCCTGGGCCGGCACGGCAATGAGGCACGCCAGACCGGCAAATGCAGAGACAATGTGCGTGCGAATGAAAAGATGCGTCATGGCATGAACCATTTTTGTTGCAGGCGTTACTGTTTTAGAAGAGATGCGATCTCGGCTTGCAGGCGCGGCCATTGTTCCGCCCAGCAGCAGGCGTGGCTGAAGGCGGGTTCGATGAGAGCGCGGGCGGATGCGGCGTTCGGTAAACGTTTCACAAAACCTTCCACAATCGCGGGCGGCACCGTTTCGTCCCTGGCCCCGGCCACGTGAACCTGCGGCACGCGGGCCAGCGCGTTCACCCGCGTCACCGGATCAATAGAGCCGCTGAGTGGGGTAATTTTATGGTAATCGGCCCAGGCCGCGAGGTCGAGGTTGGCGGCCAATGTAACAAGCCCCGCCACGTCGCGCCGCTCGGCGGCCAGCAGGGCCGCCAGCACGCCGCCGCCCGAATAGCCCACCAGAATCAAGCGTTTTCCCGGCTGGGCCTGGATCACATTATCAACCGCACGGTTCATCTGGGCGACCGCTTCGGGGCCGTAGCGGTCCAGCGACCAAAATCGGCTGTCGCACGCGGATTTCAATTCGCTTAAGTACTGGCAGGGCCGCGCTATATAAGCCACGGCAGCATTTTGCGGCGCACGCGCAAGCGCCAATGACACGGCATTGTCGGGCGTGGGATCGGTTGAGATCTGGCGCGGCGTGATCCAGGCGCGGCCATCGCCTTCGATGTAGACCCACAGATCTTTAGCGTCAGGGACAGCGCGATAGGCCAGCAGTGACGGCGCGACAGGCGAGGCCAGCACCTCCACGCGCCAATCGGCATCAGCCTTGAGTGTGCGCAAGCTGTCGTAGCCCGAGGCGCAGGCCCCGAGCACAAACAGACACAACCCCGCCAGCGCCCTCGCCTTCATGCCGCGCCCTCCTGCCCGGCCTTGAGGATACGGGTTCTGAGCCTGCCTAGAAAGCCATGCGTCTAGAAAGCCATACGAACATTGAGCCCGAAGGAGAGCGCGCTTTCGCCCGAGCGGCCCGTTTCAGTGTTGCCGTAGATATCCAGGCTGTAGCGTTCGGCGCTGATGCGCGCGCCGCCGCCCAGCACGAAGCCTTCGCGCTCGCCGGGACCGGCGTTCACATCCACGTCGCGTTCGAAGCTGGCCAAGACATACGGCATCACGGTTTCGCCGCGGTACGCCGCTTCGCCGCCGATGGTGACGCGGCCCAGTTTGGTATTGTCCGGGTTCACCGCCGTGCCGTCGCTGGCGCGGTAGGAATCGAACGTTTCACGGGTGTACGAGTAGCCCACTTTGCCAGAAAGTTTTACACGGTCGACTTCGTGCCGTCCGGTCATGGAGATGGAACTGGTGAAGCGGCGCGAGTCGAACTTGCCGCTGACGGCAGCGCTGTTGAACGAGGATTCCGTCAGCTTGTTGTCGAACCAGGCGTGGTTCAGTTGCGCCGTGGCATACAACCAGTCGGTCAGCACTAGGCCAGCGTAGGCCGCCAGCATGGGGCCTTCGGCGCGGCGTTCGCCGTTGCTGCCGGCAATGTCGTAGTCCGAGGTTTCAAAGCCGGTCAGCGCGCCGACCACGGCCCGCTCGCCCACCAGCTTGTCAACGCCAGCGAACATGTCCCAGGTTTCGCCGTCCACTTTTTGCGCGGCGGCCTGGCCCGGCAGGATCAGATCCTGATTGACGAAGGTGGGGGCCAGCGTGGCCCAGGCGCCCCAACCGCCCATGTCGTCACCGGCCGCCAGGCTGGTGATGCCGCCGTAGGACGGCGCATGCAGCATGCTGGTCTGCTGGTCGCCGTTGGGCTGCGCCATGGGGAACGCAGCGGTCACGACTTCGTCGATGCGCGATTCAACCGTGGCTGTGGTTTTACGTGTCGCGGTGCTGATCTGCTGCTCGGTGGTTTCCTTGACGATGTCCTGCTGAATTTCCGCGGTGGCGCGGGAAAGCGACAGGGTGACGGCGTTGGCCGAGTAGGCCAGCGTGGGTGTCAGGTACTGCAAGTTCAGTTCGGTCGCGCCGAACTGGCCCGTCAGCCCGCCCGCCGCACTCAGCACGGTGTAGGTGCGTGCGACAGACCAGGCCCCGTCCACGGCGGCGATCTGCAACGTCCCGCCCTGCAACTGCGCCGTGCCGGTGACGGTCAGGCGGTCGCCCTGGCCCGCTTCGTTGGCGTCGATAATCAGCCGCGCGGTGGAGCCGTGCGTGTAGTTGCCCGCCACTGTCAGCGTGCCCACGGTGCCGCTGCCGCCGGGCGTGACGATGCCCGCGGTGTTGGTGACGGAGTTCTCGATGCGCCCCGCGCCGCGAATGCCGGAACCCGCCGCCGTCAGCGCGATGGGCCCGCCCGTCAGCGTGCCGTTGACGTTCAGGAAGCCGCTTTGCACGGTGACTGTGCCGAAGGTGGAATTGCCCGACAGCGTCCACTCGGTGCCGCGCATGGTCAGGTTCTCGAAGCCGGTGAACACATTGGCGGCCGTCCCTGAGCCTTCCAGGAACAGCGTATCGGTGCCGGTGCCGGCGTCGATGGTGCCGCCGATGGACGAACCGGTGCGCAAGGTCAGGCTGTCGTTGCCCGTGGTCATGCTGAGGTTACCGCCGATGGCGCCGGCGTTGATGATGGTGCTGCCCAGGACGTTCCCGCTGATGCTGCCGGTGTTTGTCAGCGTTGCCGCGCCCGCCGAACCCGTAATAGTTCCGGCATTGGTCAGCGTGCCGCTGAAGCCTTGGTTGGTGGTCAGCACTGTCGCGGTGCTGGAATTATAGACGGCGGCCGTGCCTTCGATGCGCGCGCCGGTATTGTTGGTGATGGTGCCGCCCGTGGCCAAGAGGACGTACCCGCGGATCGTGCCGTTGTTCGTGACCACGCCGTTCGCGCCGGTCATGGCGATCGCACCCGTTAAAAACGCGTACTGCGACGGCGGAGCCGTGGCCGAAGCGATGGTGCCGCCCGCGTTGTTGGTGACGACGCCCGAGCCGCCCTCGAAGAAGATAGTGGTGCCGGCGCCGGTGGTTTGGATCAGCCCGCTGTTGGTGACGCTGCTGCCGGCCGTGCCCGTGGCGGTGCTGCGGATGTAGATGCTGGGCAGTGTGGCGGTGATTTGGCCACCGACAGCATTGTTGATGATGGCGCGGCCTGCGGGGTCGACGTTGATGCCGAACGAGCCCAGACCCGCAGGTCCCTGCCCGGTTCCCGTGGCGGCGTAGAACGACGAGCCGGTGATGGCGCCCGCATTGTTGATGGTGGCGACGCCATTAAACACCGAAATCGCATCGGAGAAGGTTGAGGTGTTGGTGCCGCGGATGATGCCGCCCGCGTTGTTGTTGATGGTGCCGGTCCAGATCAGCACGCCTTGCCGCCCGCCTTCGATGATGCCGGCGTTGGTGACGGTCAGGCTGCCCGGATCCTGGTAGATGATGCCAGAGGCATCGATGCTGGTGATGCGCCCACCCGCTTCATTGGTGACAGTCCCTTGCACAAGCGTGCTGCCGCCCATCCCCTCGCCGATGCCCACGCCGCTGCGCACGGAGTTGATGATGCCACGGTTGGTGACCACGCCGGGGCCGCCGCTGATGAACACGCCCAAGCTGGCGGTATTGTTGATGCTGCCGCCGGCATTATTGACGACCGTGCCACCCGACAGCAGAACCAACGTGCTCACGCCGATTGTCGAGGCGTTCAGCGTGCCCGAATTGGTGACCGTCCAGGGTGCCGTGGTGGCGATAACCGCCGAATTGCCGGTAGGGGCCGTCACCGTGACACCGCTGTTGATCGTCAGCGTGCTGGGGCCCGACTGCAGCGGATCGAGATTGACGGTCGACGAGGTACTACTTGAGATAACGACATCCACCGCCCAGGCGGACGATACGGCAGCGGAGGTCAAGGCCGTGGTGGCCAACAGAATCGGAACCGAACGCGACAGCGCGCGGCGTGCGCGCAAACCCAACAATTTCATCGTGGCATCACCCCTGTTAACATGATCGGGCGATAGGCCATGCTGAACGGAAACAACCATCCCAGGACGGAGACCCCCCCTATGCCGCTTCGAGCCTTAAGGCTCCGGCGGCACGCAACATACCCATCGCCTCCTTCTTTGATTTTAGTCTTAACAATCAACGCTTAGGGCTGCAACATTGTGCTGATACAATTTCCCGCGATGGCCATTTGCATCAGCCCGGCCCAGGTGCCCTGAATGTTGCGGCGCATTCTGAACGTCCTGAAGATTCCACCCGTAGTGGGTACACTTTTAGCGCTTGGGATTTTCTTCTTGGGCCTCGGCGTTACACGGTTTGGGGCTTTCGAGCGGGCCGAACTCTATATTTACGACGTCTATACCCGCACTTTGGCCAACCACAACAAAACTGATCCACGTGTGGCCCTGGTGCTGGCCGATGAAAACGATCTGACCCGTTACGGCTGGCCGCTCTCGGACGGCGCACTGGCCGAACTGATCAACGCCGTGGCCGAACAGAAGCCCCGCGCCATCGGTGTGGACATCTACCGCGACCAGCCACGCGAACCGGGCACCGACAACCTGGATGCGGCCATTGCCGCGCACGACAACTTGTTCATGGTCTACAAGTTTCCGGATGTAAGCGGGCTGGGCCTCGATTCGCGCGGAGCCGGCATCGCGCCGCCGCGGGCTGCCGCCGAGCGGGATCAGATCGGGTTTGCCGATATGATGACCGATGCCGACGGCGTGGTCCGCCGGGGTATCCTGTTTCTGGACGGTGCGGGCGGCCAAAGCGGCACCAGCTTGAGCCTGCAACTGGCCGCGCGCGCCCTGGCCGAGGACGGCATCTGCCTGCAATCGGACGGCACCGCGAACAACTTCATGGCCTTCGGGCCCTGCCCCGAAAGCGATGACAAGCCCACGCCGCCGGAAAAGCTGAACGTGGTGCCGCCGCTGCACGGTAACGACGGCGCCTACGTGGG
>JAEUKM010000058.1 GCA_016793085.1 Rhodospirillaceae bacterium | reverse complement strand
ACCGGGTCGCACACCGGCAGGCCCTCGGTCATGGCAATGCGTCCGGCCGTGCGGAAGGCCTGGTCGGAACTGTCGACGCTGTGGTACTGGCCGTCGAACAGGTTCACGGACACGTCCACGACCGTAAATCCTAAAGGCCCTCGCACGGTGTTGTCGCGCACGCCGGCTTCCACCGCCGGAATAAAGTTTTTGGGCACCACGCCGCCGACGATGCTGTCGGTGAACTTCACGCCCGAGCCGCGGGGCAGGGGCTTGATCTCCACCTTGATGTCGGCGAACTGGCCGTGGCCGCCGGTCTGGCGCTTGAAGCGCGCATGGTGCGTGGTCGATTTCTTGATGGTCTCGCGGTAGGGCACCTGGGCGGGCTTCACGTCGACGGTCAGATCGAATTTGCGCTTCAGGCGCTCGACCGCAATAGCCAGATGAATGTCGCCCTGGCCGCGCAACAGCAGCTCGGATGTTTCGGCGACATGCTGGATTGACAACGAGGGGTCTTCCTCGCACAGCTTGCGCAGGCCGTCGCCCAGCTTCACGTCGTCCTTGCGGTCCTTGGTCGCCAGCGCCACGGCGTACAAGGGGGCCGGCGGCACCGCCCACACCTTGGGTTTCACATGCCCGTCCGTCGCCAGAATGTCGCCGGTAAACACGCCGTCGAGCTTGGTCAGCGCCACCACGTCGCCGGGCGCAACACTGGTGACTTTCGATTTGCCCAATTTCGGCTCGGCGCCATCCTGCATGTTGGCGACCCGGTGCCCGGCCATGGTGTCGCCGTCTTTCAGCGTGCCGCGCCAGACGCGCAAGTACGACAGCTTGCCGACGTGGGGCGCATAGACGGTTTTGTAAATCTGCGCTACGTGATCGCCGGGCGGAATGCCGCGCTTCAACGCCGTCTCGGCGGCGGCGGGCACCTCGTGACGCAGGGCTTTCAGCAGGCGCGTCACACCATGCTGGTGGTCGGCCGCGCCGATCATCACCGGCACGATCAAATCCTCGGCCAAGTCTTTTGAAAGCTGCCGGTACACCTCGGCCTTGTCGGGCACGATGTCCTCCAGCAGCTTTTCCATCAGCGCATCGTCGAAGTCCGACAATTTTTCCAGCAATGCGCGGCGCGCATCCTCGGTGCCCGCACCGTTGGCCTTGGCCAGATCGATGCGCTCCGACGGCTGATCGAGCTTGTAGTGATAGGCCCGCTCGGCCACCAGATCGACGTAGCCGGTGATGGTGTTGTCCTTGGCGATGAGGGGGATGTGGCGCAGCACCAAGGGGCGCGCCGATTGCGCCTGGGCGGCGGCGAGCACATCGCGCACGGAGCCCTGGGCCGCGTCCATCTTGTTGATGAATAAAATATGGGGAATTTTGTGATCATCGAGGAAGCGCAAGGTCGCGCCCAGCGATAACATCTTGCTTGGGTCGGCCTCGGTCACGACCACCACGGCGTCGGCCATCAGCATGCCCTGGTGCGCTTCCTGCACTAAGTCAACCGCGCCGGGGCAGTCGATCAGCACCCACGGATCGTTGAGGTACGAGAAGCGCACGGGCGTCAGTTCGGTGGACATCTGGCGCGCGCGCGATTCGGGCGAAGTGTCGCTGACGGTAGAGCCGTCGATGACGCGCCCGCGCTTCTGAATGGCGCCCGCCGCCAGCAACATGCTCTCGACCAAGGTTGTCTTGCCGCTGGATTGTGGCCCCACCAGGGCCACGCATCGTATGCCTCGTGTTGCAGGGTCCGACATGGTGCTTCTCCTCCCAGTCTAAACATCTGCGGCCAAGCGGCATCGGGCGGCGGGGCTTTGAACCCCGCCGGCGTCAGGCCGCTTCGTCGTAACGGCGGTAGCGCGTCATATGAAACTCGAACGGCTTGGCGGTCTGCTTGTGGCTGTCGCGCGCCTGCATGGCGGCGATCCACGCTTTCAGCCGCGTGCAATCCTCGGGGATGGCGGCCCCCCACAGCGTCTCGTAGCAGGGGAAGCGCTCCAGGAACGGCATGAACTGCAGGTCCACCAATGAAACATCAGTGCCGAGCCAGTAAGGCCCATTGCCGAGTTTGCGCAAACCCTCGGTCTCCATGAAACGGAACTTCTCGGCGACGGCCTTGCGGTTCTCGGCCTGTTTGGCGGGCTCGCGGCGGTCGGCGATCATTTTGTGCAGGGCTGGCATCAGGTAGCTGTCGCAGTAGTCGATCCAGATGCGCGCCTTGCCGCGCGCGGCCGCACCCTGCGGCATCAGCGGACGATCCGGGAAGGCGTCTTCCAGGTATTCGTTGATGATGCGGGATTCATAGACCAGGTTGTCGTTGTGGCGTAAGAGCGGCACTTTGCCGTAGGGCGAAAGCTGCTTGAACCAGTCGGGCTTGTTGTAGAGGTCGACCTCGGTGAGCGTGAAGGCGATGCCTTTCTCGATCAGCGCCATGCGCGTGCGCTGCGCATAGGGGCATGCCTCGTAACTGAACAGCTCCACCTCGGCCATCCCGTGCTCCCGGTTTTCTTGTTGGTCTTGGCGTTACTTTAGCAAATGGCGCGGCGCGGTCCACGGCTGCAAAAGCAAGGCATTTCAACGTGTCTCAGTCCTCCGGCGGGCCTTTCAACTCCACCGTGTTGCCGTCCGGGTCTTGCACATAGATCGAGGGCCCGTAGCCCTCGGCCCCATAGCGCCGCGCGGGCTCGCCGGGGGAATACCCATGATTGCGCAGGATGGTCAGGATAGCTGACGCATCGAAGGGCTCCACCCGCACGCAAAAGTGATCGAGGTTGCGGCCTTCCATGCCCGGCCCAGCACCGCCCTGGCGGCCCAGGTCTGAGTCCACCGTCACCAGATCGATCATGGCGGAGCCCGCGCGCAGTTGCACCAGGCCGCGCTCTTTCAGTTCGCGCTCCACTGTGCAGCCGAGCACGCCGCAGTAGAACGCCAGCGCGCGCGGCAGGTCGCGCACGCGCAAGACGACGTGGTCGATGTCGCGAATGCGAATACTCATGTGATCCGGGCTCGCCAAAATGGCGCGATTGGCCTTACAGTGGCGACTGTAGGATGAACTTGCGAAATAGCGCAATTGTTGACCATGACAGCATTTAACCCCGAACGCCGCCGTTGGCTTGGCCGTGCCCTGGCGGGCGCTGCTGGCGCTCTAGTGTCGGTTCCCGCGGCACTTGCCCAGGACATGGGCGAGAACGGCATGGCCATACCGTCGTTTTTCTTTTCCGGGGCCGAACGCCGCGCGCGTGAAGCCTGCGAGAATAAGCTGCCCGAGTGCCGCCCCAACGTGCGGGCGCAAATGTCTTTCGAGCGGGATATCTCGCTGCTGCTGCCGTGGGCTGCGCTGGCCGGGGCGCTGCTGGCGGGCCTGTTCTATGCGCGCAAGCGCGAGAAGGCCAAGGAGATGCATCGCAAGTTGGCCCAACGCCGCCACGTGCCCGGCTCGTTTAAAAACATGGGCGAAACGCGCGGCGAGGGCGGCGGCGGTGAAACCGACGACCGTTTCAGCTAGCTTCTAGCGGTTATTCAGGTTGGGCGTTTCGATCAGTTCGTGCAGTTCGCCCGAAGGGCCCTTGATCACGCCCACGCGCCGTCCGTTGTAGGGCCGGCCCTGGATGATAGCGGGCGGCTTTACAAACGGCACGCCGATTTTTGCCAGACTTTGCACTTCAAAGGCCACCAGCGCCGTTGACGGCGGCAGATCGCCGGGCCGTGTCACGCGGTCCACCGTGCCCGCCGGGTACTGGTCGATCTCGATCAGGAACGGCCCGCCGATATCCACCGTCGAGAGCGGGTGTTTCAGTTCCAGATCGAAGCCGCGCACCTTGTTCAGCGCCGACATGCGTACCGGCTGCGGCTCGGAGACTTTGTTCTTCAGGACGTCACGGTAGAACCCGATCAGCTCGGCGATATCGCGCCCGCCGTTGATGACGATGAATGGCCGGTCGACGAACGATTCCGCCATGCCCAACCCGAAGGCCGGATCGGTGACGGTGGTGAGGTACAAGAGTTCCTTGGCCGGGCCGATCACCTGCATGGCCTTGATCTTGTCGGTGGTGGACAGGTTGCGCGGCGTGCCGACGACTTCAAAAGGCGAGGACTTCAGCTTTTCGTAAACCGCATCCACGTCCTTCACCAGGATTTCGGTGGAGTTCCAGCCGTAGGTCGTCAGCGGCTTGTAGTCGGGGTATTCGTCGATGGCGATGAAGCGCAGGAAGCAATTGGCGCCGCTTTCGGGCTGCATGACCATGTAGGACTTGCCCGCCACAAGCGGCGTGCCCCACACCTCGGCCAGTTCGCCGGAAATCTGCCCGCGCTCGACAACTTTGTATCCAAGATACCCGCCGTATGCCGCCTCGATGGGTGCAAGGTCGGCGACGGTCATGGTGACGGCGATGATCGGTCCAAGCATGGTGTGTGCTCTCTAGCTGAGTTTGGATTTCAGGAAAGCGGCGGCACGGAGTGCGCCCGTCTGCTCGATGCCGTGCTGCAGGCCGGGAATAGTCAGCGCATCGCAGGGCACATTGTTGGCCTTCAACGCCTTTTCGATTTCAGGCAGGGCTTCCACCGGCACCACGGGGTCATCCTCGCCGTGCACCAGCAGTACCGGCGGACGCGATTTAATCTCGGCGGCGAGCTTGGAGGCGCCCACCATGGCGCCCGAAAAACCGACGATGGCGGCCAGGCTTTCGGCGCGGCGCAGGCCCGCGTGCAGCGCCATCATGGTGCCTTGCGAGAATCCGATCAGAGCCACTTTGCTTGCGGGCAGTTTGTGGTGCGCCATCGTCTGGTCGATGTAGGTGTTCAGGAAGGCGGAAGCCTTCACCGCGCCCTCGAACATGCGGTCGTAAACGCCTTTCATGTGCCCGGCCTGGCGGCGCAGGGCCTCCGGGTCGTAGCCCGCCAGCGTGAACCATTGCCGCCCCCCGAAGAAGCCGCCTTCCCAGGGTTCGGGCGCGTTGGGCGAATAAAACACGGTCTTCGGCAGGGTTTGGGCGAAAAACGGAGCGAGGCCGATCAGGTCGTCGCCGTTGGAGCCATAGCCGTGCAGAAAGATCACCGCACTTTCGGCGGCGGAGCCTTGAGCGGGGGCGAGTGTGGGACTGGCGGGCGCGGACATGCATCAACAAACAAAAAGGGGTGAGCCATCAGAACCCGCTTAAGCTAATCTAGCCCGGAGCGGCCCGCACTCTATTTTCGCTGATTCTTTTGAAAGCTCCCGATGGCTGAACGCGACGCTGTGCTTTTCGCCAATTCGGCCTTCTACACGGCCTTTTCCACGCGCGACCTGGAGGCCATGGACGAGGCGTGGTCGTCCGCCAAGCCGATCTCCTGCATCCATCCGGGCTGGAACATTCTGTACGGCCGCGACGAGGTGCTGCGCAGTTGGCACGGCATAATGCGCAACCCCAACTCGCCCAAGGTGAAAACCCACAACGAACGTGTCGTCATCTGCGGCGAGATGGCGGTGGTGACGTGCGTTGAGGAATTGAACGGGCGGCAATTCGCGATCGCCACCAACGTTTTTGTGAAGGAAGGGCACACGTGGCGTCTGGTGCATCACCAGGCGGGGCCCGCCAACGTCGACCCGGCGTCGCTGGAACCCAGCGAGGACGAACGTCCCCGAGGACCAGTGAATTAGCGGACCGGTGAACGAGCGGGCCGGTAAATTAGCCGATTATTCTTCTTCGTTGGTGGGGGTGGGCTCGGCCGGAGCGGCCGGGCGCGGCGGAGCCGTTTGCAGGAAGGCCGGAATGGCCGACCCGAAACCCACCACGTCGTCGTCGTGATCCATCAGGCCCGCATCGCGCGCCCACTTGTCGCGGTGCTCGCGGCCCCGGCGGTGCTCGCGGTCGCGTGATTTGCGCGGTGGGCGGTCGTTATCGCTCTGATGTTCCTGGGCGCGGGATTGTTCGCGCGACTGTTCTGGCGCGGGTGTCGGCGCGGTCTGTTCGACCGCCGCAACCGCTGCGGGCTCGGCTTCGCGTGCGGGGCGTTCCTCACGATGGCGATCGCGGCCACGGCTGCGTCCGCCCCGTTCCGAACGGTCACGCCCACGGCCGCGTCCGCCCCGGCCGCCGCGCTCGCGGCCTTCGCCGTCCTCGGACGGCGCGCTGGATGCGCCCACTTTCAAATCTTCCACCGCCGGTTCCACCAGGGGTGGGATCGTCTGCTTGATGAGGCGTTCGATGGCCGCCACCGATTTCGCGTCGTGGTGGGTGGCGATGGTGACGGCGTGGCCCTGTTTGCCGGCACGGCCCGTGCGGCCGATGCGGTGCACGTAGTCTTCCGAGTTGAAGGGCACATCGAAGTTGATGACGTGGCTGACGCCGCTGATGTCAAGACCGCGGGCGGCGACATCCGAGCAGACCAGCAAGTCGGCTTCACCCGTTTTGAACTTGGCGAGCATCTCCATGCGCTTGGGCTGCGGCATGTCGCCGTGCAGGCCGACGGCGTTGAAACCATGCTTGATGAGCGACTTGAAGACGATATCCACGTCGCGTTTGCGATTACAGAAGATGAAAGCGTTTTCCAGGTTCTCGGCGCGGATCAGGCGGCGCAGGCATTCGCGCTTGTCTTCGGGCCGGACAGTGATGATGGCCTGGACGATGGTGGTGGCGGTGGTGGCCGGGGCCGTGGCCTGAACCTCTTTCGGGTTCATCAGGAACTTGTCGGCCAGACGGCGGATCTCGGGGTTCATGGTCGCCGAGAAGAACAGCGTCTGGCGAATTTTGGGCAACAGCGAGACGATGCGTTCCACATCGGGGATGAAGCCCATATCCAGCATTCTGTCGGCTTCGTCGATCACCAGGATTTTCACATCGTTCAGGATGATGCGCCCGCGCTCGAACAGATCGAGCAGGCGGCCCGGGGTCGCGATCAGCACGTCGACGCCGCGGTCCAGCACTTTTTCCTGCTCCTGCATCGACTCACCGCCGATGAGCAGCGCCATGGAGAGCGGGTGGTATTTGCCGTACTTGACGAAGTTATCGGAAACTTGCGCGGCCAATTCGCGGGTGGGCGCGATGATCAGCGAGCGGGGCATGCGTGCCTTGGCGCGGCCCTCGGCCAGGATGTCGATCATCGGCAGGGTGAACCCGGCGGTCTTGCCGGTGCCGGTCTGGGCAATGCCCATCACGTCCCGCCCCATCAACACCAGCGGGATCGCTTGTTCCTGAATGGGGGTGGGGGTCTGGTATCCTGCATCCGTCACCGCTTTCAGGGTGTCGGGCGATAGTCCAAGGTCGTCAAAGGTCATTACGGGAGAAAGTTAATCGCTGGCGTGCCAGCGCCTTATCAGAGGGGCCCTCTTTGCGCCTGCCGGGCCGGTTAAGCGCGCGGCATCATAGGTGCTTAGGTCTTCAAGTCAATGTACAAGGCTTAGTCGCAAACCTGTTGGGAAAACCGGGGCTTACCGTGGAAAAACGCCATCTTGTGCTCTTGCCGGGCCTGCTCTGTGACGCTGCCCTCTGGCGGCACCAGGCTGAAACCCTGACCGACCTGTGTACGCCTTGGGTGGCCGACCTGACCCAGGACGACAGCATCCCGGCCATGGCCGAGCGGGTGCTGGAGGCGGCCCCCCGCACGTTCTGCCTGGCTGGGCTGTCCATGGGGGGCTACGTGGCCCAGGAGATCATGCGCCGGGCGCCAGAGCGCGTGGAACGCCTGGCCCTGATCGACACGAACGCCAGGGCCGATACCGAGGCCCAGACCAAAACCCGCCAGGAACTGATCCGGCTGTCGGAAATCGGCAAGTTCAAGGGGGTGACGCCGCGCCTGTTGCCCAACCTTATCCACCCCTCGCGCCTGAAGGACCCCACGGTGGCCGACGTGGTGCTGGAAATGGCCGAGCGGACGGGGCAGGAGGCCTTCAAGCGCCAGCAGACCGCCATTTTACGGCGCGTCGACGGACGGGCCGATTTGCAGGCCGTCCGGGTGCCCGCGGTGGTGATCTGCGGGCGGCAGGACGCGCTCTCATCGGTTGAATTGCACCAGGAAATGGCAGCCGCCATCCCCAACGCCAGGCTGGTGGTGATCGAGGATTGCGGCCATTTGGCCCCCTTGGAGCGTCCCTATGCCGTCTCGGCGGTGATGCGGTACTGGCTGTCCTAGAAATTTTGTTGGAATTTCAAAGCTTTAGTGTGTTTCCGGCGCACGTTCGGAAGCGGTTGCGCCGGGGGGAATGATTGGTTATACAACCGCCTCTTTTCGGGCCGGGCTTCGGCTCGGCCACTGGAATAAGTTAGGAATTCGCCATGAAAGTGCGCAATTCGCTGCGCTCGGCCAAACTGCGCGACAAGGACTGCCGCATCGTCCGCCGCAAGGGCCGCGTTTACATCATCAACAAGAAGAATCCGCGCTTCAAGGCACGGCAGGGCTAAGCGCGGTTCAGCGCTGGTCCATCACGGACGCACACAAAAACCGCGAGAGCCTCTGGCCCTCGCGGTTTTTTCTTGGGCTCAGTTCTAGCCCAGCAGCGACAGGATCGCGCCGTAAATCGTGTACTGAAGGGTGTGATAGCCGCCGTTGATGAAAAACAGCTTCAGGCTCTTCCGCTCATTCAGGTAGTTGATCCCGAAGGAGCCCGCGACCCAGCACAGGCCCGCCGAGAACCCGGCCCCCAGCGCGAAGTCGAGGGCCGGTTTCGGGCCCAGGAACATGGCGAACACGAACGCGCCCGCCAGCGACAGCACGAACGAGCCGCCGAAAATTTTGATCAGAGAGCCTGATTTCAGTTGTTCGTCGCTTAAGCCCACTTCCGTCTGCCAGGCCTTGCCGAACAGAAAGGGCGCGTACCACAACCCGCCCAGCACGAACGCCGAAATGGCCGCCGCGATAATCGCGATATAATTGACCGTACCTGCTGCGTCTTCCATGTGTCTCCCCCAGGTGACATGTGTGAAGCATGACGATGTATCAATAACGATGCAAAAGACCGTTGACTTGAACGATCATTCAAATCATGTCTGGTTCCGGGAAAGGTGTCAATCGAGCAGCCATGGCCAAAGCGCGCAAAAAGGCAAAGTCAAAGCCCGCCAAGATTGCGCCTGCAGCAGCAGGGGCGACGCGCACCCGTATTGTCGCCGCCGCGCGCGACCTGTTCTGGGAGAAGGGCTACGCCGCGACCGGCATGGCTGAAATTCTGGCGCGGGCCGATGCGAATGCGGGCAGCTTCTATCATTTCTTCAAGGGCAAGGACGACGTGCTGGCGGCGGTGCTGGATGATTACCTGATCATGCTGGATCAGTTTGTCATGGCGCCTGCGTTCGCGCGCAGCACCGACCCCATCGCGCGGGTGTTTCATGTGCTGGCGGGCTACAGGCAGGCTATTCTGGGCACCAACTTCGCTTATGGCTGCCCGCTGGGGCGGCTGGCCTTCGAACTCGACCCCGAGGACCGGCTGGCCCACGGCAAGATCGGCGCGAACTTCGCCGCATGGCGCAACCGCATCGCCGAGTGCGTGACGGCGGCGGCGCCCAAACTGAAACGCGGCATCAAGCCCGCTGAGGTATCGGCCTTCGTGCTGGCGGTGATGGAGGGCGGGGTGATTCAGTCGCGCAGCGAAAAAACCATCGCGCCCTTCGATGCGGCGGTGAAGGAACTGCGCCGGTACTTCGATCTGATCCAGGCTTAGTTACAGGCGACTTTTACTGCGCACCGGTCTCGCCGCCGATCCACACCACGCGCACCATGTTGGTGGACCCGACTTTTCCAAACGGCATCCCGGCGGTAATCACCAGCGCCTGGCCCTCGTGCCCGATGCCGCTGGCCACGGCAGCATTCACGGCCACGTCGCCGATATCATCAACCGAGTGGATGAAATCGCCCACCACCGCGTGCACGCCCCACACCAGGCCTAAGCGCCGCCCGGCGACGATGTTGGGCGTGATGCACATGATGGGCGCATCGGGCCGCTCGCGCGCCGCACGCAAGGTGGTCGTGCCCGAGGTGGTGAACGTGACGATGGCCGCGGCTTTCAAGGTGTGCGCCACTTGCCGCGCGGCGGCCGTGATGGCGCCGGGCGAGGAGTGGTCGGGCTCAAGCCGGCTTGCTTCCATGATGCTGAGGTAATGCTCGTCGGCTTCCACCTGCTTGATGATGCGGTGCATGGTCGTCACCGCGCGCACGGGGAACTGCCCGGCGGCCGTTTCCGCCGACAGCATCACCGCATCGGCGCTGTCGTAGATGGCGGTGGCCACGTCCGAGGCTTCGGCGCGCGTGGGCACCGGCGACTTGATCATGCTGTCCAGCATTTGCGTAGCGACGACCACCGGCTTGCCGCGCTTGCGGCAGGCCCGGATGATGCGTTTCTGCAAGATGGGCACCTGCTCCAGGGGCATTTCCACGCCGAGATCGCCGCGCGCGACCATCACGGCGTCGGACGCATCCACAATGGCGTCCAGGTGTTCCAGCGCCGAGGGTTTTTCCAGCTTCGCCAGCACGCCCGCCTTGCCGCGCACGGCGGCGCGCACTTCGGCCACATCTTCGGGCCTTTGCACGAACGACAGCGCCACCCAGTCGACGCCTTGGCTAAGGCCGAATTGCAGATCGGCCTTGTCTTTCTCGGTCATGGCCGGGATGGGCAGCGTCACATCGGGGACATTCACGCCTTTGCGGTTGGAAATGCCGCCCGCGATGACGGCTTCGGTGATGGCGTAGTCAGGCCCGCATTCTTTCACCTTCAGTCGCAGGTGGCCGTCGTCCACCAACAAGGTGGACCCGACTTTCAGAGCCGCGAAGATTTCCGGGTGGGGCAGGCAGACGCGCTTGTCGTCGCCGGGTGTGGGGTCGAGGTCGAGCCGGAACGGCGCCCCCGGCTTGATGATGGCTTTGTCGCCCTTGAAAGTGCCGACGCGCAGCTTCGGGCCCTGCAAATCCATCAAAATGGTGACGGGCCGGTCCAGCTTCTTCTCGATGGCGCGGATGATGGCGATATTCTTGGCGTGGTCGTCGTGGCTGCCGTGGCTGAAATTCAGCCGGAAAATATCAGCGCCCGCTTCAAACAGTTCCTCGATGGTTTCCGCATCTTTGCTGGCCGGGCCCAGTGTCGCGATGATTTTCGCGCGGCGGCCGCGGTATTTCGATGATTCGTTGTCGGACATGATAAACACCCCAGGCCGTAACACTACGCGCCGCGCTGCTTTCTGGCTAGTTGGGGAATGGACTTGACGCGGCGTGTTTATGACGCTTCGGGTGCGGGCGTTTTAGGTGTACCGCGCCGCGCCACCTCAAGGCCCGCCAGAACGGCGAGGCCACCCAGCCATTGCCACGCGCTTAAGGGTGCGTTGAACAGCAGCCAGGCGATCAGCGCGGCTAGCGCGGGCTGCATCAGCAGCACCATGGCGCCCAGGCCCGCGGGCACGTGCGCCAGCGCGATGACGATCAGGGTCTGGCCCATCAGTTGCGTCACCCCCGCAAGCCCGATGGCCACAAGCCAGCCGCGCGTGGTGTCGGGCCAGACATTGCCTTCCCAGGACCACGCCAGGGCGTAGAGCAGCACGACAGCCGCCAGGCCGCCCCAGGCCATCACCGACGCCGTGGGTACGCGCTTGCGCACCCGCGCGACGGTCAGGATGTAACCCGCGTAGAACCACGCCGTAGATAAACCCAGCGCGTCGCCCGTGAGCGTTTTTATCGACACGCTGAAGCTTTCGCTCATCAGCACCGCGACACCGAATAGCGACAGGACCAAGCCCATAAGAAACAGGCGCGAGACTTTTTCGCGGAACAGCAGCCAGGCCGCCGCCACCACGAACACCGGGGCCAGGTTGGCCAGCACTGTGGAGTTGGCGACCGATGTGAGGTTGATGGACCAGTGCCAGACGCACAGGTCGCCGGCGAAGAACGCGCCCGCCAGAACTACATAAAGTAAATCCTGCCGGCCTTGCGGTGTAGTGAGCGCCATGGCTTGGCCGCGACGCAACAGCATCCAGGCGAAAAAGAAGGGCAGGGGCAGGAGCATGCGGTTGACGGCGGTGGCGATAGGACCCACCTCGCTTAAGCGCACGAAAATGGGCGACAATGCTAAAGCCAAGCTGCCGCACACCAGGATCGGCAGGGCCAACCGTTCGACCCAAGAGGCAACCCGCGGGCGCGCGGTTTCGTTACTACCCGACGGCTTGACGTTCATTCGCCGATCCTCACACTACCGCCCTTGTTTCCCATGGCCCTGCCTCTAGATCAATCCGAGTTCATGTAGCCGAAAGATGGCTGATTCCCTGCTCAACGACACTGAACCTGGTCCATTTGAATTACGCCGTGCCGGCCCGGGCTCGCGTTTGCTTATCCACTGCGATCATGGCGGCAATGCGATACCTCAGCGCCTCTGGGGTCTCGGATTGCGCCGTGATGCGATAGACCGTCATATCGGCTGGGACATCGGGGCGGCGGCGGTGTCGCGCTACTTGGCCCATCGTTTGTCGGCCGCGGGCGTCATTGCACGCTATTCACGGCTGGTCATCGACGTTAACCGCGCGCTCGGCGATCCCGACAACATCGCTACCACCAGTGATGGGATTCCGATCCCCGCCAATGTCGGCCTCAGTGCCGAGGATAAAGCCGCGCGCGTTGCCGATCTGTTCTGGCCCTATCATCAGGCGATTGACTGGGAACTAGGCCTTATCCGTGAAGCGGGGCATTTGCCCGTCGTGCTGTCGATCCACAGCTTCACGCCGGCCCTGATGACCCGCACGCGGGTGAAACCCCGGCCCTGGCA
Organism: Rhodospirillaceae bacterium; assembly: GCA_016793085.1. GTDB lineage: Bacteria > Pseudomonadota > Alphaproteobacteria > Rhodospirillales > Rhodospirillaceae. The sequence continues at coordinate 1,164 of JAEUKM010000058.1, read as the reverse complement.
CTGCGGCGTGATGTTCAGCCGCGATAGACGGTTTGGCGATCATCTGATCGCGGCCTTGCGCGCCGTGCCCGGCATGATCGTGGGCGAGAACGAGCCCTATTCGGGCATCACGCACGGTTACTGCGCCAAGCTGCACGGCCTGGCGCAAGGCTTGCCCCACGCCCAGATCGAAATCCGGCAGGATTTGATCTGCACCGAGGCCGGGCAAATCTGGTGGGCGGACTATCTTGCGCAGATCATGCCTGTCATTCTGGCGCAAGCCGACATGAACGACGTGCGGCATTACTGAGACTTAAGGAGGCAGTCATGGACGAATTGACGCGGTTGAAAGTCGAGGCGGCGGCGTTCCGCGGCCTGGTGCAGCACCTGCAGAAGCGCACCGACGTGCAGAACATCGACATCATGAACACCGCAGGTTTCTGCCGGAACTGCCTGGCCAAGTGGTTCAAGGCGGCATCCGAGCATTACGGCAGCCCGGTCAGCTACGAGGCGGCGCAGGAGATCGTGTACGGCATGCCGCTGAAAGACTGGAAGGCCAAGAACCAGAAGTCTGCCACGCCCGAGCAGGAGCGGAAATTCGAGGAGACCAAGCCGCTGCACGCTGTCATCTCGGTGGTGGACTAAATACCCCGATTTACCCCCAGCTTTTTGAATTATCCACAGGGCAGGGGCCTTGGCGCGCGCGGGCGTTTCTCCTACGGTCGCCGCCGTTTCACCGAAGGATCAGCCCCATGCCGGACGGCAACGCCGATAAAACCGTTTCAGCGCAGCGCCTCAAGCAGTTCATCGCGCGCATCGAAAAGCTGGAAGACGAAAAGAAAAACCTCTCCGCCGATCTCCGCGAGGTGTATTCCGAAGCCAAGAGTGCGGGCTTCGACACCAAGATCATGCGCCAGGTGGTGAAAATCCGCAAAATGGATAAGGCCGACCGCGAGGAGCAGGAATCACTACTCGAAATTTACCTCGACGCGGTGGGGGATTAAGGCGCGAACCAGCTTTCGCTTAAAGCCGCTCGAACATCAAGCTGACGGCCACAAGCCCTGCGGCTACGGCGACACCGCCCAGCACCAGCTTCACTTTTTCGGTTGCGTGCTGTCCGCGCAAGACCAGCACGATCATCGCCGCCGCCGACACCAGGGCCAGAATCAGGGTGGGGTCCATTAC
>JAEUKM010000033.1 GCA_016793085.1 Rhodospirillaceae bacterium | reverse complement strand
CCACCGCCACGCCCGCGGCCTGATCCTGACCGAACAGGGCGACCTGTTGTTCAAAACCGTCCATGACGTGTTCTCGAAGCTGAACAACGTCGAGGACATGTTGACCGAAACCAAAGACAACCCCCAGGGCCCTTTGCGCGTCACCACCACTGTGGCCTTCGGCTCGGTCTGGCTGACGCCGCGCCTGAAGGATTTCATCCGCGCACACCCCAAGATCGAGGTGTCCCTGCGCCTCGACGACCGCGACCTCGACCTGGCGATGCGCGAGGCCGATGTAGCGATCAGATTCCATGAACCGCGCGAGCCCGACCTGATCCAGCGTCACCTGGGCACGCTGCAAGTGTTCATGTTCGCGTCGGCCGAATACCTGAAGGAGCGCGGCGCGCCCACGGCCTTCGCCGATCTGGCCAACCACGACATCGTCACCTTCGGCGAAGGCATCCAGCCCTTCGACACCGTGCACTGGCTGGTGGATGAGATGCAGCGCAACGGCCTGAACCCCCGCACGGCGCTGAAGGTGAACAACCTTTACGGCATCTACCGCGCCGTGAAGGCGGGCCTTGGCATCGGCGCGCTGCCGGAATACTTCGCCCGCTCCCTCGAACGCGTGCTGCCCGACATGGCAGGCCCGCCGATCGAGGGCTACTTCGTCTACCCCGAGGAATTGCGCAACTCGGCGCGTGTCGCGGTGTTCCGCGATTACCTGGTCAAGGAAATCGCCCGCTCGCGGTTTCAATCTTAAGTTCGACCGGCCATAAGCCTTTATAGGCCTTGCCCGCAGCCGCGCTTTTGAAGCGCGAAAACACGCGGGTTTTCAGGGCGTTCGCGGCTCTTGCGATTCCTCAAAACGGCATGCGGATGCTGCATGGCACACTTACGGGAATCTCAATTGTTCTGCGGGGTCTCGGCGCTTAAGTTCTGCCCATCACTGCACCGCAGCAGTCGGCGTTCCTCCCCCTCCCCCGGAACCCTGGCAATCAAACTGCGGTGCAGTTCGTTTTTGGGTCATCGCCGCTCCACAAAAAGCCGCTGAGGCCCACGTCCCGGAAGAGCTCAAACTCTCCGACGTAAAAGCAGACTTAAGCCCCCGAGTTTTGCTCGGGGGCTTTTTCTTTGGGTTTTACTTTGGGCGCATGCCCCGATCGAAAAACCGGTTCCCACTTTTTCGGGGCAAGCGCCTACTTCAGAGAAGCGCAGAACGCCTGGATGCGTTCGCAAGCGGTCTTCAAGGCTTCGGTCGAGGTCGCATACGACACGCGGAAGTACGGCGACAGGCCGAAGGCCTCGCCCTGCACCACGGCTACCAGGGCCTCTTCAAGCAGCGCTTCGACAAAATCGGTGTCGGTGTTGATTTTGCGGCCCTTCGGCGTGGTTTTGCCGATGACGCCGGCACAACTCGGGTAGACGTAGAAGGCCCCTTCCGGCGTCTGGCAGTTCAGGCCCGGCGCTTCGTTGAGCATCTTCACCACCATGTCGCGGCGCTGCTTGTAGACGTCGTTGCGCGGCTTCAGGAAGGTCAAGGGCTCGTTCAAAGCCGTGACGGCAGCGGCTTGCGTGATCGAACTGGGGTGCGAGGCGCTTTGGCTTTGCACCATGTTCATAGCCTTGATCAGGTCCGTGGGGCCGCAGGCGTAGCCCAAGCGCCAGCCGGTCATGGCATAGGCTTTGGATACGCCGTTCATGGTCAGCGTGCGGTTCAGCAGTTTCGGCTCGACTTGCGCGATGGTCGAGAACTTGAAGCCGTCATACGTCAGGTGCTCGTAAATGTCGTCGGTCATCACCCACACATGGGGATGCTTCAAGAGCACGTCGGCCAGCGCCCGCAGTTCCTTCTCGGTGTAAGCGGCGCCGGTCGGGTTGCTGGGCGAGTTCAAGATCAGCCACTTGGTCTTGGGCGTGATCGCCGCGTCCAGGGCTTCGGCCGACAACTTGAAACGCGCGTTCTCGCCGCAAGGCACGAACACGGGCTTGCCGCCGAACATCAGGACGATGTCCGAATAGCTGACCCAATAGGGTGTCGGGATGATCACTTCGTCGCCGTCCTGCACGGTGGCCAGGGCAGCGTTGAAGATCACCTGCTTGCCGCCGACACCCAGCGTCACCTGCTCGGGCTTGTAGTCCAGGCCGTTCTCGCGCTTGAACTTCTCGACGATGGCCTTGCGTAAGGCCGGCGTGCCGTTCGAGGGCGTGTACTTGGTATCGCCCTTGTCGATGGCGGCCTTGCCGGCGGCTTTAATGTGGTCGGGGGTGTCGAAGTCGGGCTCGCCGACGCCCAGGCCGATGACGTCCTTGCCCGCGGCTTTCAGCTCGCCCGCTTTGGCTGTCACCGCCATGGTCGGCGATGGCTTCACGGCGTCGAGGCGCTTGGCAAGGATAGACACGGGGACTTCTCCTGATGATGGTGCTGAACGGGATCCGATACCCCGTTTCAAAAAGCGGGCGGACAATACTGCCCGGGGGCCCGGCCCGCAACCGGACTTGGGGGCCTGGAACCGATTTTCCTGTGAAAAACGCCTGCAAATACGGCGTCTCGCCGCATACCGCCGCCTGCAAATGCAGGCCGAATGCAGGTGGGTTACGGGAGTTGCGTGAAATCCGTGAAGAACCGGACTCAAGCCCGTTGACGGACATGGCCTCGTGGGCGCTTAAGTGGCCCCGGGGCAGTGCGCCCGAAGCGATGCCGCTTTTCGCCTGCGCCCGAACCCCACATTTCCTTTCCCCTTATCCGAGAGACTTGCCATGACCGACGACAGCACGCGCGTGCGGGTACCCGCACGCTTACACTCCCGCATCTCCCACATCGACCCCGCAGAACGCGGCCAGCCCATGCGCAGCACCGACGGGCGCTTTAAGCCCGGCCAGTCGGGCAACTGGCGCGGCAAGGCCAAGGGGACGCGCCATCACGCCACCGAGGCGGTCGAGGCCCTGATGAGCGGCGAAGCCGAAGCCCTGGCCGGCAAGGCCGTGGCCCTGGCGCTGAACGGCGACACCACGGCGCTGAAAATGTGCCTGGACCGGCTGTGCCCGCCCTTGCGGACACGCCCCGCCCGTCTGGACCTGCCCGCAGCCAAAACCGGCGCGGAGAACATCACCGAAGGGCTGGCCGCGCTCTTGGCTGCCGCCGCCGCGGGCGACATCGACCCCGAGCAGGCCCAGACGCTGGGGGCTCTGTTCGACATCCAGCGCCGCAACCTCGAGACCTGTGAACTGGAACAGCGCCTGAATGCGCTTGAGGCGGAAACCAACACCGCCCCGTTTAATACCAAGTGGCCGGAGGAGGACACACCATGAGCACCGCACAACGCCGCCGCCTGGCCCGGCTCGAAGCCCGCACCGCTGCGGGCCTAAACCGCTCGGTCCTGTACGCCTACGCCGCCCCGCCCGACCTGCCGGAAGCCGAGGCCCTGAAAATGCTGGGCTGGGCCCCACGCCCCCAGGACGACATTTTTTGCATGGAAATCCTGGAACCCGGCGAAGCCCCCAGGCCCTTGTCGCAACAGCCCCCGTAAACGCCCCTGTAAACCGGCCATCTACGCCTTTTGCACAGGGGCCCTATCCCTTCGTGCAGTTTGTTGTGGCGGGGCGGCCGCGCATATTGAACGTGCGAAATAAAGCTGTGACGCGTTGCCATCCGGTACCGAAGGACACGAAGGCCATG
>JAEUKM010000015.1 GCA_016793085.1 Rhodospirillaceae bacterium | reverse complement strand
CCGAGTCGGGGGCGCAGTACCATGCGGACTTATCCACAGGTGGCTGGTTCACCAACCCTGACAACATTGCCTTCGATCCACAGGGCCGAATCTGGATCACCACCGATGGGGGTACGGATTTCGGGTTCGCCGACGGTTTGTGGGCGGCGGATGTGACCGGGCCTGGCCGGGCCCTGTCGCGGGCATTTTTCGCCTCTCCGCGGGGCGCAGAGATGACAGGCCCTTGTTTTACGCCGGATGGGACGTCCCTGTTTTGTTCCGTTCAGCACCCGGGCGAGGAAGATGGCTCAACTTTTGAGCAGCCCACCACCCGTTGGCCGGACTTCCAGGACGGTGTCCCGCCCCGCCCCAGTGTGGTCGTAATAACACGCCGGGATGGCTCTTTAATCAGCTAAGCGGCTGGCCGTTGACGGATGCTCTTCGGCAATGCAAACAAATTGTCATGGTTCTTTCATGTCGGTTTGTCGGGGTTGTCATCTACATGAAAGAATGGACGGCTAAGGTGTCTCGGATTACCGAGAATTATCAAAAAACGTAGGGGTTTGACCGATGATTTCGACTTCCATGAAAGGGCTGCGCGCAGCCTTGTTGCTTTCTGTTGCCCTAATGGGCGCGCCGGCCATGGCGCAAGAAACCGCAGGGCAAATCAACGGCTCGATCGCCGGCACAAATGGTCAGCCCTTAGCAAATGCACAAGTGCGCATCGTTCACACGCCGACAGGCGCGGTGTCGACCACCAATACCAACGCCGAAGGCCGCTTCATCAGCCGCGGTCTGGCGCTGGGCGGTCCTTATGAAGTCACCGTCACCCCGCCCTCGGGTGCGCCTGAATCAGTCCAAGAGCCTGTCTTCCTGGTCCTCGGCGAAGCCTACAATCTGAACTACGCGATGGGCTCGCGCATGGAAGAAATCACGGTGTCCGGCGTTCGCGTCCGTGACACCATGGCCGGCGTCACCTCCGAATTCGACCGCGAGCGTATCGCCAATGCGCCGACGGTTTCGCGCGATCTGAAAGACATCATTCGCGGCGACTCAAAAGTCTACATCGACCGCACCAACGTCGACGCCATCCAGATCGCAGGTACCAACAACCGCTTCAACCTGCTCACCATCGACGGCGTGCGCAACAACGACGACTTCGGCTTGAACAACAACGGCTACCCCGGCACCAAAGGCCCCTTGAGCCTCGACGTCATCGATCAGCTGTCGGTCAATATCGCACCCTATGGCGTGACCTACTCGGGCTTCCAAGGCGGCAACATCAACATCGTCACCAAGTCAGGCACGAACGATTTCCACGGCACGGCTTACTACTATTATTCGGATGGCGACCTGCTCGGTAACAATTCAGGCGCCCGTCCCGTCGGTCCCTTCGTCTTCAAAGACAAGACCTACGGCGGCACCTTGGGCGGCCCGATCGTCGACGACAAGCTGTTCTTCTTCGTCGGCTACGAAAAATTCACTACTGGCAACCCGGTTACCCGTGGCCCGGCCGGCGGCGGCTTCACTAACTCGGTCGCTCAGGTCACTCAGGCCAACTACGACCAGATCAAGTCGATCGCGCAGTCTGTTTACAACTACGACATCCTGGGTCTGCCCACGAGCTTGGAGGAAGCCGACGAGAAAATTTTCGGCAAAATCAACTGGAACGTAAACGACGACCACCGCGTCGTCGTGTCGTACACACACGACAAAGGCAACTTCGTTACCGCCACCAGCGTGATCTCGGCCTCGACTGCGACGTCGGTCACCCAGGCGTCAACACTGTCGTCGGGTTCGGATTGGTACAACAACATCCAGAAGGTGGACTCGGTTTCGGGTCAGTGGTTCTCGGATTGGACCGATGAATTCAAGACCGAAGTAAAAGTCGGCTACAAGAAGCAAACAGCCGACCCGACGCCGCTGGGCAATGCTGCGTTCGCGGAAATGCAGGTCGTCATTCCTGCTTCGGCCAACGGCACCACCACCCCCGGCCTGCTCTCGTTCGGCCCGGACCGTTCGCGTCATTTCAACTCGCTCAGCAACGAACTGTGGACGATGAAGTTGAAAGGCGACTACCTGATCGGCGATCACACGGTTACTGGCGGTGTCGAGCGGGAAATGCTCGATGTCTTCAACGCGTTCCTGCAAGACGCCAAGGGCACGTATGTGTTCAACTCGATCGCCGACTTCCAGGCACGCAACGCTCAGACCCTGGTCTATCAAAACGCGATCAGCGGCAACATCAACGACGCCGCCGGCCTGTTCAAATATAACGTCACCTCTGCCTACCTTCAGGACGCATGGGAAGTTAACGATGACCTGACCCTGACCGGCGGCCTGCGTTACGAGCGTTACTCATCCAACAGCGTGCCGGCTCTCAACAACCGCTTTGTCGCACGTTACGGCTTTGCCAACACGGCCACCTATGACGGCCGCGACTTGTGGCTGCCGCGTCTCTCGTTCAAGTATGACGTGACGCCCGATACGGTGGTGCGTGGCGGTGCGGGTCTGTTCGGCGGCGGTTCACCGAACGTCTGGATTTCGAACAGCTACTCGAACACCGGTATTGTGACAGGCTCGACCACCATCAACCGTCCGGCGGCTGGCGTGGCTTTGACGGCGCTGCAAGCGGCAGCCTTGAACAACGTTACGGGTCAGGTTCCGGCCGCGGTGCAAGCCTCGCTCGTGGCTGGCGACGGTAACGTCAACGCACTGGACCCCAACTTCAAAATGCCCTCCACCTGGAAGGCCTCGATTGGAGTGGACCACAACTTTGACGCCTGGATCTTCGGCGACGACTGGACGGCGAAAGCCGACTTGATCTACAGCCGCGTCAACCAGGCCGTACTCTGGAAAGAACTGCGCCGCACCCGCACGGGCACGGCACCGGACGGCCGTCCGATCTATAGCGTCACCGTGGCTCCCCCGGGTGCGCCGGCTACGCCGACATCGGGTAACGACCTGCTCTTGACCAACACCGACCAAGGCCGCGGTTGGGTTGCCTCGGTGGGCTTGGCCAAGGATTGGGAGACCGATTACGGCGACATTAACCTGGAGCTGAGCTACACCTGGATGGACATCACTGAAGTCAATCCAGGCACCAGTTCAACGGCCCAGTCCAACTGGGACAATCTGGCGACCGACGACATCAACAACCCGAAAGAGTCGACGTCGAACTATGAGTTAAAGCATAACTTCGTCATCGCCACCGAATGGTCGAAAGCCTTCTGGGGCGATTACGAAACGTCGATCTCGTTCTTCGGTCAGGCGCGTACGGGCCGTCCGTACAGCTACACTTTCGCTGGCAACAGCGCTCCGTTGGGCGACCCGCGCCAGGGCTCTCGTCAGCGACAGTTGTTCTACGTTCCGCGTGACGCCAACGACGTCAACCTCGCCGGCGGCCTGACCTGGGCACAACTGGACGCCTACATCATCGAGAACGGCTTGGATAAATACCGCGGTCAGATCGCGCCGCGTAACGCCTTCCGCAGCCCACCGGTGGCGACCCTCGATATGCGCATCAGCCAAGAAATCCCGGGTCTGTTCGAAGACAGCAAGGGCGTGTTCACCATGGACATCCGCAACCTGACGAACATGATCAACTCGAGCTGGGGCCGTGATATCCAGATCGGCTTCCCGTTCGTCGTGCCGGTGGTCGAAGCCACCAGCGTCGCGGGCGGCAAGTACACCTACTCGGGCCCGCTGCGCACCAAGAACCGCACGCTCACGGCGCGCACCTCGGTCTGGCAGATCCAGTTCGGCGCCCGTTACGAGTTCTAAGCGCCAATACAGCGATACGAAAAAGGGCGGCCCCAAGGGCCGCCCTTTTTATTTGCGCCTGCTGCCGAAGCCTTTAAGCCGTCTGTACGCCGGGTTTGCCGTTTTCGACCGCAAAGGAGGCAAAGGTGCTGAACTTGCCGTCGCGGGTGCGGACATCGTCGACGATGCGCAAGGTCGAACGCCATACGTTCGCATCCACGTCGCAGAACACATAACCGCGGAAACGGTCGTCGATCAGCTTGATGTTGGGGTTCTCGGGCAACAAGGCGCTGAAGAGCCTTGTATTGTAGCTTTCCGAGGTGATCGAGGTGCCCACGAACTCGCTGATCAGCGTGGCCGAGTTGGGGTCAAGGTCGTCATCCTTCACGTCGCCGACGACATAGCTGTGAATGTCGCCGCCCAGCGAAATAACATTCTGCAGCTTACGAGCCTTGATCAGGTCCAACAGCTTGCGGCGCGCCACCGGGTAGCCGCCCCAGTTGTCGGTATAGGTGCCGCGCTGCGGCCCTAAAATCTGGTCGAAGCCCATCAGCATTAAAGTTTGCGCCAGCACGACCCATTTTGTGTTGGTGCGGGCAAAGCCCTTGGTCATCCAGGTTTCCTGCAAGGGCCCCAGCATGGTGCGCTTGGGGTCGTTCAGGTCCGCGCATTGTGCGGTATCGACCACCCGGCCCGCATGGAAATCGGGCAGTTCGCACGGATGGTTGGAGCGGTACTGGCGCAGGTCCAGCAGGTTGAACTCGGCCAGATTGCCGTATTGGAACCGCTGGAACAGGATCATTCCCATGTTGGCGTCGGGCGCGGCCATGGCGCGCAGGGGCATGTGCTCGTAGAACGCCTGGTAGGCGGCCGCGCGGCGCGGCGCGAAGACCTCGGGGGGCGCGTTGTCCTCGTTGACGAGGGTCGCGTAGTCGTTATCGACTTCGTGATCGTCCCACATGAACACCCACGGGCAGTAGGCATGAGCTTTCTGCAGGTCCGCGTCCAGCTTGTAGACGGCGTGGATCTGGCGGTAGTCGTGCAGCGTGCGGGCATCGCCGATGGGGTGGTGGCGGATGGTCTGGCCCCACGACACATCGTAAATGTAATCGCCCAAATGAACGATCAGCGACGGGTCTTGCGCGATCATGTCGCGGTAGGCCGTGAAATACCCCTGCTCGTAATGCTGGCACGAGGCGAAGGCGAATTTCAGGCGGTCGACGTTCGCATAGGGTGCGGGCAGCGTGAGCGCGCGGCCCACGGGGCTTTGCACGTCGCCGCAGGTGAAACGGTAGAAGTATTCACGGCCCTGCTCCAGGCCCTGCACTTCCACATGCACGCTGTGGGCCAGCTCAGGCCGGGCATAGGTGTTGCCTTTGCGGACGATGTTCTTGAACTTCGCATCCGTCGCCACGTCCCAGGCCACCAGCAGCGCCTCGTTCGGTAGCGCTTTGATGTCGTACGGATCGGGCGCGATGCGCGTCCAGATCACAAAACCATCGGCCACGGGGTCGCCCGAGGCGACACCTAGTTGGAACGGATCGTTGATAAACACGGGCTTGGCTGCGTACACCTTCTTGATCGGCCCTAAGGTGGCCAGAGCCACA
>JAEUKM010000230.1 GCA_016793085.1 Rhodospirillaceae bacterium | reverse complement strand
CTGGTGCTCGCCCAGCACCTGACGCCAGACGATCTCCGACAGGGGCACAGCGGCCGCCAGCACCTGGGCCATGGCCGTGGGGCCCGACCGGCGGATGAGGTCGTCGGGGTCCTGGCCCGAGGGCAGCAGGGCGAACTGGAGCGACTTGCCCGGCTGCAACTTGGGCAGCGCCAAAGCCGCCGACCGCGCCGCCGCGCGCTGGCCGGCCTTGTCGCCGTCAAAACACATGATCGGCTCGGGCACCAGTTTCCACAGCATCTCGAGCTGGGTTTCCGTCAGCGCGGTGCCCAAGGGGGCGACAGCGTTGGGAAAGCCCCCTTGCGCCATGGCGATCACGTCCATGTAGCCTTCGCAGACGACGATCTGGTTTTTCTCGATCACCGCGGGCCGCGCCAGCGCCAGGCCGTACAAGAGCCCGCCCTTGTGAAAGAGCGGCGTTTCGGGCGAGTTCAGGTACTTGGGCTCCCCATCTCCCATAATGCGCCCGCCAAACGCCACTGGTCTGCCTTTGGCGTCGAAGATCGGGAACATCACCCGCTCACGGAAGAAATCGAAGGACTCGCGGCCCTCCTTGCCCTCGTTGATCAGGCGCACCTCAAGCAGCACATCCTCGGCGAAGCCCCGGCGCTTCAACTCGGCCTTCAGAGCGTTGCCCGAGGGCGCATAACCCAGCCGATAGCGCTGAATGATCTCGTCGCCCAGGCCGCGGCCGTGCAGGTATTCCAGCGCGCGCTTGCCTTCGGGTTTTTGCAGCGCCGCCTGGAAGAACATGCAGGCCGCTTCCACCGCCTCGCGGAGTTTCACCGCCCGCTCGATCACCTGCGCCTCGCGCGGGTCTTGGCGCGGCATGTCCAGGCCCGCCTCCTCCGCCAGCCGCTCGACCGCCTCGGGGAACGACAGGTTCTGCGTTTTCATCAAAAACGTGAAAATGTCGCCGTGCTCGTTGGTGGAAAAGCAGTGATAAAAGCCCTTCTCGTCGTTGACGGTAAACGAGGGCGTTTTTTCGTTGCTGAAGGGGCTAAGCCCCACGTACTCGCGGCCTTTGCGGGTCAGCTTCACGCGCCGCCCGACCACGCCCGACACCGAAAGGCGGTTCCTGATTTCGTCCAGAAATTCGGGCGGAAAATTCATGGGGCGGTCCCACGGCGCCGCCGGTTACGACAGCGCCTGTTTCACCAGCGCGCTGGCCTTGGTGAAGTCCATCTGGCCGGCGTGCTTTTCCTTCAAAACGGCCATGACCCGGCCCATATCTTTCAAGCCCTTAGCATCGGCGGCGGCGACGGCGGCCTTCACGGCGGCGTCGACCTCGGCCTCGTCCATCTGCTTGGGCATGAAGCGCTGGATGACCTCGATTTCCTCTTTTTCCTTCTGGGCCAGTTCGCAGCGCCCGCCCTGCTCGTACAGGGAGATACTGTCCCGGCGCTGTTTGATCATGCCGTTGAACATCTGCAAAATTTCGTCTTCGGCGATGCCGTCGTAATTGCCCTTGGAGCGGGCGGCGATATCGCGGTCCTTCAGGGCGGCCAGGATCAGGCGAATCGTCGAAAGACCCGCCGCGTCCTTGGTCCGCATGGCGTCTTTCATGGCCTCGTTCAAACGGGTACGGAGCATGCCCAGGGGCCTTTCACGGGAGTGTCATGGGTGTTTTGGGAAGCAGCTAACCTACTCCATGGCGCAAAAGCTGCGAAGCCCCGAAAATACTGGCATTTCCGGGTTTTCCACAGCCTAGCTTCACTTGACTCAACCATGGCCTTTCCGTAAACACCCCGGCCAACACGGCGGCTTGCCGCGCGCCCCAGCGCGGGCGGCAATTCGGGCAAACTTTAAGAAACACATTTGGGGCGTCGTCCAAAACTGTCGCGGGAATCCGCCACGGTACGGGAAGATGCGAGCCAAAGAGAGGCCAGATACGATGACCACCCCCCTCGCGCCCGCGATCCAGAAAGGGCAGCCCTGATGGCAAATCCCGTTCCGTCTTCCGACCGGGCACAGCCCAAAGGGGCTACAGCCGTTTTAGTTTTGGACGATGGATCGGTGTTTTGGGGGCGAGGCATCGGCGCCGCCGGCAAGAACGTCGGTGAAGTGGTCTTCAACACGTCTATCACCGGCTACCAGGAAGTGCTGACCGACCCGTCCTACGCGGGCCAGATCATCACCTTCACGTTCCCGCACATCGGCAACGTGGGCGCCAACCCCGAGGACCTGGAAAGCACCACCCCCGCCGCCCGGGGCCTGATCATCCGCGACGACATCACCGAGCCGTCCAACTACCGGGCGAAGCAGCACCTGGACACGTGGCTGAAGTCCTTCGGGCTGATCGGCCTCGCGGGCCTGGACACTCGCCGGCTCACGCGTCGGATTAGGGATAAAGGCGCGCCCAACGGCGTCATCGTCCATAACCCCGACGGGATATTCGACCTGGATGCCCTGCTGGCCGAGGCCAAGGCGTGGCCGGGTTTAAATGGTATGGACCTGGCCAAGGACGTCACCTGCCGCCAGACCTATTCCTGGTCCGAGACGCGCTGGACCAAAGGCAAGGGCTTCGGCGACTTGGAAAAAGATAAGCGCAAGGCCGAGCACCATGTGGTCGCTATCGACTACGGCGCCAAGCGCAACATTTTGCGCTGCCTGGCCGATACCGGCTGCAAGGTGACCGTGGTGCCCGCCACCGCCACGGCCGATGAAATTCTGCGTCACAACCCGGACGGCATTTTTCTGTCCAACGGCCCCGGCGACCCGGCGGCCACGGGCGTCTACGCCGTGCCGGAAATCCAGAAACTCATCAACACCGGCAAGCCCATCTTCGGGATTTGCTTAGGGCACCAATTGCTGTCGCTGGCCTTCGGCGCCAAGACCTACAAGCTGAACCTGGGCCACCGCGGCGCCAACCAGCCGGTGCAGGATCTGGAAACCGGCAAGGTTGAGATCACCTCGCAGAACCACGGCTTCGCGGTGGACCGCGCGTCACTTCCCAAAAATGTGATCGAGACTCACAAGTCGTTGTTCGATGGCATCGTCGAGGGTATGCGCGCCACGGACAAGCCGGTGTTCTCGGTGCAGTACCACCCCGAAGCCTCGCCCGGCCCCCAAGACAGCCACTACCTGTTCAATCGGTTTGTGAAAGCCATGACCGATCAGAAGAAAAAGAAAAAGTAACGCGCCATGCCGGCTCAGGCCCCCTCACCGCCTCGCTACGCTCGGCACCCTCTCCCACACGGGGAGAGGGTTATAGTGGATTGCGTTGGTCAAACCTCTCCCCCCGTGGGAGAGGTCGCGCCGCAGGCGCGGGTGAGGGGGTTAAGTCTGCTTGCTCAATTCAACACGGATCGTTTCGAGCACGCCTTCAATGTTGCCCAGAACGTCGTTATTCCAGAATCGCAAAACTCTGAGACCACCGTCGTTCAGGAATGCCGTGCGGACCAAGTCAGTCTCGCGCTGAAGATCATGCTGTCCGCCATCAATTTCGATCACCAGTTTGTGCTCGAAGGCGACGAAGTCCACGACATAACGGCCGATAGCGAATTGCCGGTGGAACTTGGCGCCCAGTTGCCGGTTGCGAAGGCGCATCCACAGCGCTTTTTCGGCATCAGTTGCATTGCGCCGCAAAGCGCGGGCTTTGAGCGTACCGGCCTTTCTCATTATGAAAACGCCCCCTCACCCTTCCCTCTCCCACAAGGGGAGAGGGTTAGCTTAAGAGCACACTAGCCCATGCCGAAACGCACGGACATTAAAAGCATCCTCATCATCGGCGCCGGGCCCATCGTCATCGGCCAGGCGTGCGAATTCGACTACTCGGGCGCGCAGGCGTGCAAGACGCTGAAACAGGAAGGCTACCGCGTCATTCTGGTGAACTCGAACCCGGCCACGATCATGACCGATCCGGGCCTGGCGGACGCCACATATATAGAGCCCATCACGCCCGCGACCGTCGCCAAGATCATCGAGAAGGAACGCCCGGACGCGCTGCTGCCCACCATGGGCGGCCAGACGGCGCTAAACACGGCCATGAAGCTCGATGAAATGGGCGTGCTGAAGCAGTTCAACGTGGAAATGATCGCGGCCAAGCGCGACGTGATCGAGAAAGCCGAAGACCGCCAGATGTTCAAGGAGGCCATGGAGAAGATCGGCCTCGAAAGCCCGCGCAGCCGCATGGTGCATTCGCTGGAGGAAGCGCGCGAGGCGTTGAAGTTCGTGGGCCTGCCCTCGATCATCCGCCCGTCGTTCACGCTGGGCGGCGAAGGCGGCGGCATCGCCTACAACACCGAGGAGTTTGAAGCGATTGTCGGCACGGGCCTCGCCGCCTCGCCGGTAAAGTCGGTGCTGGTGGAAGAAAGCGTGCTCGGCTGGAAAGAGTACGAGATGGAAGTTGTCCGCGACCGTAAGGACAACTGCATCATCATCTGCTCCATCGAGAACATCGACCCGATGGGCATCCACACGGGCGATTCCATCACCGTGGCCCCGGCCCTGACCTTAACCGACAAAGAATACCAGGTGATGCGCAACGCCTCGATCGCCTGCCTGCGCGAGATCGGTGTGGATACGGGCGGCTCGAACGTGCAGTTCGCCATCAACCCGGTCGATGGGCGCATGACCATCATCGAGATGAACCCGCGCGTGTCGCGCTCCTCTGCCCTCGCCTCGAAGGCGACAGGTTTTCCGATTGCCAAGGTCGCGGCGAAACTCGCTGTCGGTTACACGCTGGATGAGATCGTCAACGACATCACCAAGGCCACACCCGCCAGCTTCGAGCCCACCATCGACTACGTGGTCACGAAAATTCCGCGCTTTACGTTCGAAAAGTTCCCAGCCACGCCGGCGCTGCTCTCCACGTCCATGAAGTCCGTGGGCGAAGCCATGTCGGTGGGCCGCACGTTTGCCGAAAGTCTGCAGAAGGGCCTGCGCTCGCTGGAAACGGGGCTCACCGGCCTCAATGAGGTTTCGCTGGATGACAGCGGCAAGCCGACCACAGACCTGGGCCTCTTGCGCGGCGCGCTCGCTACCCCGCGCCCGGACCGTTTCGTCATCGTCGCACAAGCCCTGCGCGCCGGGATGAGCGTTGACGAGATTTGCGCCATTTCCAAGTTCGATCCCTGGTTCGTGCGCCAGCTTGAGGCCATCGTGAAGGCCGAGAACAAGGTGCGCGAACAGGGCATTCCCACTGATGGGCAGGGTTTGCTGAAGCTGAAGAAGCTGGGCTTCTCGGACAAGCGCCTGGCGGAGCTGTCGCGCGGCAGCGCGGCCGCCAAGACCGACGGCGAAATCATGGCCCTGCGCCACGCAAACAACGTACGCCCCGTGTTCAAACGCATCGACACCTGTGCCGCCGAGTTCGCCTCGCCCACGCCTTATATGTATTCCTGCTACGAGGGCGACGGCCTGAATGCGCCCGAGTGCGAGTCCGAGCCTTCGAACAAGAAAAAGATCATCATCCTGGGCGGCGGGCCCAATCGCATCGGCCAAGGCATCGAGTTCGACTACTGCTGCGTCCACGCGGCCTTCAGCTTACGCGACGCCAAGTTCGAAACCATCATGGTCAACTGCAACCCGGAAACGGTGTCGACGGACTACGATACGTCCGACCGCCTGTATTTCGAGCCGCTGACGGCCGAAGACGTGATCGAACTCATCCGTACCGAGCAGTCCAACGGCGAAGTGCTGGGTGTCATCGTGCAGTTGGGCGGCCAGACGCCCTTGAAGCTGGCCCACGCCATCGCCAACGCGGGCATTCCCATCCTCGGCACCTCGCCCGACGCCATCGACCTGGCCGAAGACCGCGAACGCTTCCAGAAGATGCTGATCGAACTGAAACTCCGCCAGCCCGCGAATGGCACGGCGATGACGCTGGAAGAAGCGCAAGTTGCCGCGAAACGGATCGGCTACCCGGTTGTCGTGCGTCCGTCGTACGTGCTGGGCGGACGGGCCATGGCCATCGTGCACGACGAAAACAGCCTGACGACCTACTTCCGCGAAGCCGTGGCCGTGACCGGCAACAACCCGGTGCTGATCGACTCTTACCTCTCGGGCGCCACCGAAGTGGACGTGGATGCCATTTGTGACGGCACCGACGTTTATATCGCCGGCATCATGGAACATATCGAGGAAGCGGGCGTGCACTCGGGCGATTCCGCCTGCTCGCTGCCGCCCTACTCGCTCAGCCGCCAACTGATTGATGAAATCAAGCGCCAGACCATTGCCATGGCCCGGAAGCTGAACGTGGTCGGCCTGATGAACGTGCAATACGCCATCAAGGACGGCGACATCTACATTCTGGAAGTGAACCCGCGCGCTAGCCGGACGGTGCCGTTCGTGGCCAAAGCCACCGGCGTGCCCGTGGCCAAGATCGCCGCGCGCATCATGGCGGGCGAAAAGCTCGCCTCGTTCAAATTGGGCGCGGACTACGAGCAGGCCCCGGCCAAGGAAAAGCACATCGCCGTCAAGGAAGCCGTGTTCCCCTTCAACCGCTTCCCCGGTGTCGACATCGTGCTCGGCCCGGAAATGAAATCCACCGGCGAAGTCATGGGCCTCGACCGCGAATTCACCCGCGCCTTCGCCAAGGCGCAATTGGGTGCGGGCACCGTATTGCCGCAAAAGGGCACCGCCTTCATTTCCGTCCGCGAGCGCGACAAGGCCGCCGCCGTGTCGCTGGCCCGCAAACTGAAGGCCATGGATTTCAAGGTTGTCGCCACGCGCGGCACCCAGAAGTTCCTGGCCGCCCAGGGCATCGACGTGGACCTGGTCAACAAAGTGGCCGAAGGCCGCCCCCATTGCGTCGACCTGATGAAGTCCGGCGGTATTCAGATGGTCGTCAATACCTCCGAGGGCGCCCAGTCTTTGAAAGATAGTTTCGATATCCGCCGCACGGCCTTAACCCGCAATATCTGCCACTTCACGACCATGGCCGCCGCTACCGCTGCGGTGGGGGCTATCGAGGCTTTACGCGACGGAGCCCTTGATGTTGCCCCGCTCCAATCCTATTTTAAGAGCTGAATACACGGACGACCTGGATGTGCCCTCGCCACCCATGGCGTGGGCCTTTTCTTTTCTGCCGCGAAGGCTTTGCGGCGGGCTAACCGAGTGACCAAGAGGATGGGGGCGACGGCCTCATGGAAAAAGTACCGATGACCTCAGAGGGGCTGGCCCCTCTGCAAGACGAATTGACGCGCCTGAAGCACACCGACCGCCCGGCCGTGATCAAGCAGATCGCCGAAGCGCGCGAGCACGGCGACCTGTCGGAAAACGCCGAGTACCACGCGGCGCGCGAACGCCAGAGCTTCATTGAAGGCCGCATCCTGGAGCTGGAGGACATCATCAGCCGCGCCGATGTCATCGACGTCTCAAAGCTGTCGGGCAACACCGTGCGCTTCGGCGCGACGGTGACCGTGGCCGACGTCGAAAGCGACGAGGAAAGCACCTACCAGATCGTCGGGCCCTACGAGGCCGATTTGAAGAAGAACAAAATCTCGGTGCAGTCGCCCTTGGGCCGCGCGCTCATCGGCAAGACCATCGGCGACACCGCGGAAGTAACCGCGCCCGGCGGCGGCAAAGCCTACGAAGTGGTGAAGGTGAAGTTTAAGTAGCGACTACGCGGCGATACGCTTCATTTCGATGTGATGAATAAGCGCCCGTAAGTGGGCGCTTATTTTTTGCACCAGAAGAAACGCAACAGCGCTATTCCAAACTTTAGTTTTAGGTCTGTTTCAATCGCCGCTTACGCTCATTTTCATATGCAACCGGCTCATCTAGCGGCGGGAATATCTCGTGAAAGCCATCGTTAAAATTAGACATTAGAGTAGTGATAAGAGAAACGGATCGATGACTTGACTCAACAGTTTCACGAAGCACCTGCTTTAATCTTACGGAAAAATCACCACTGTCCTGAATATACTTTTCGTCTACTTCTCCTCCTTTGTGCTCGTACAAATGACGCCTATGGAAGAATACTTTGGCATCCTCAACATCTTTGGATGGCATTCCAAACAGCAGATCTATTCCAAAACACTCGAGCACCTCTTTAGCAACTGTTTCCAAATTGTGAAGCCTAAATCGTAAGAATTTTTCCTTGCGTTTCTTTATCATAGGAATTCTTCTTACTAACTCACGCAAAAGATCTCCCGCGATTGAGTCAAACGCAGACACAATGTCTCGAACGCAATTTTCGTAGTTCTTCAAAGAAGAGATGCGCGCTCTGACTTCTTCAGCAACACTTAGAAAATGACTAAAATTATTGCGAGTAGCGCAAACGCAACAGTACCCAAACACGCCCAAAATGTCGCTTAGAGAGCCACACGCAGTGCACTGAAGTAAACTCTGCTGACTTTCCTCAGCATAGTAGAAAGGCGGCTTTTCCGACTCCTTACCACAGGCGTCAGCTACGGCATCCATATCCATAGTAACAGAACTTTGTTCACGTTCGGCGCCACTGAGAACCACATAGCAATAACTTTCGATAAATTTTTGCTGAGCGTCAGTCAAAAAACGATGTTGCTCGTCAGCGTACCCGCAATAGGCACAGGATAAAGGTAATTGGGCCCAGCCGCCGGGCGATCGCCAATACTTCTTACATACTGGACATTGATGACCAAAGTACCCCTCACTATCGGAGGGCATCATGACTGGGATGCATGATGGATGAGGTGGTGGGTTCCATGGCACCCCAACGCCACCAACTGTCACCGAGCCCACCGCAATGCCTTGTGGCAATGCGTATAATGTCCACAAGCGAAATGTGTTGGGCTTACTTCCCTCGAACCTAACACTAAACTTTCTCCGCCCCTCATCATCAATAATGTAATTGAACGTAATTTTGCCGCCTGCATGTGCGACTTCTCTAAAATCTGGACTATCTTTTCTCATTTAACATCAGAGCTTTCGTCGTAGTGTTAGCCGCGAATTCGAACTCTAGGGACTCCTTACTTAGTATCCCCTTCTGTTTTTTCACCTTCGGCTTCGGCGGACTCGCGGGAATGACTAAAAACAGAAAACCCCTCACCCGAGACTACGCCTCGACCTCTCCCGCAAGGGGAGAGGTTCAGAAAACCAACTCCTCCCCCAGCGGGAGAGGGTTAGCAGGAGCGGCCCCCTACTTCTTTTCCTCGATCTGGATGGGCACGCCGGGCAAGGTTTTGGCGCTGCGAATGGCCAGCGCCGATTTTACGTGCGCTACCTTGGGGGCGGCGGTGAGTTTTTCCGTGACGAAGCGCTGGTAGGCGTCCCAGTCCTTGGCGACGATGCGCAGCAGAAAATCCGTCTCGCCCGCCAGCATGTGGCACTCGCGCACCTCAGGCCATTCGCGCACCAGCGCCTCGAAGCCCGCCAGGTCCGCCTCGGCCTGGCTGTTGAGCCCCACGTGGGCGAACACGGTGACGGTATAGCCCAAGAGCGCATGATCCAGCCGGGCATGGTAGCCCTTGATGTAGCCCGCCTCTTCCAGTGCGCGGACGCGGCGCAGGCACGGCGGGGCTGAAATTCCGGCGCGCTTGGCCAAGTCCACGTTGGTCATGCGCCCGTCGTCCTGCAGGTCGCTTAAAATCTGGCGGTCGATGCGGTCGAGCCGCACGCGCTGGCTGCCGTCTTTGTGGTTGTTGTTGTCGGCGTCGGACATTCTGGTCGTACTCCCCCCCTGGAACACCGGGCCGCAGCTCCCCCCGCAACCCGTCCTGCTTGCGACCGATCAAGGCGTAATCATCTTGCGCAAGATTATTTCGACCGTAGCCCGAAAATTCCACCTTAGGCAATCGTTCGTTCGCTGTGCGCCGCAACTTTCCACAAGATTTATGGATTATGCGTATCCTGTGGGTAACTCGGGGCGTTGCCTTGCACCCAGTGCATAGCGGACCTATGTTCGCCCAACCTTCAATGCGCCTCGATGAGGGGCGGTCGAGTAATTGTGATGAGCACCCACCGCACCAAAGTTTTGATCCTGGGCTCAGGACCCGCCGGCCTGACGGCCGCCATTTACGCCGCCCGCGCCAACCTGGAGCCGATCATTGTCGCCGGCATGCAACCCGGCGGCCAGATGACCATTACCACCGACGTGGAGAACTATCCGGGCTTTGCCGACGTCATCCAGGGCCCCTGGCTGATGGAGCAGATGCAGAAGCAGGCCGAGAACGTCGGCACGCGCTTCATTCACGATACCATCGTGAAGGTGGATTTCTCCAAGCGGCCCTTTGTCGCGGTCGGCGACGGCGGCGACGAATACGTCGGCGACACCGTGATCGTGTCCACCGGTGCGCAGGCGCGCTGGCTGGGCCTGGACTCGGAACAGAAATACCGCGGCTTTGGCGTATCGGCCTGTGCGACGTGCGACGGCTTCTTTTTCCGCGGCAAGGAAGTGGCCGTGGTCGGCGGCGGCAACACCGCCGTGGAAGAGGCCATCTACCTCACCAACCACGCCACCAAGGTGACGCTGATCCACCGCCGGGGCGAACTGAAGGCCGAGAAGATCGCGCAAAAGCGCCTCTTCGATAACCCGAAGATCAAGGTGGTCTGGGACAGTGCCATTGATGAAGTTGTGGGCGGCGGCAACCCCGCGGGTGTCACCGGCGCCAAGGTGAAGAACGTGAAGACGGGCGCCGTGACGGACCTGAAGATCGACGGGCTGTTCGTCGCCATCGGGCACACGCCGAACACGGACTTGTTCAAAGGCGTGCTGGACATGGACGAGAACGGCTACCTGATCACGCAAGCAGGCACGCCGCGTACCAACATTCCGGGCGTGTTTGCCGCCGGCGATGTGCAGGACCACATTTATCGCCAGGCCGTCACCGCCGCCGGCACCGGCTGCATGGCAGCACTTGAGGCTGATCGTTTCATCGCGGAGCACGGTATCAAATAAAATGCCGTCAAGGGGGAGGGACATGTCTGTACGCGGCAGCAAACTCGACTGGGACAAGCTGCGTGTGTTTCACGCCGTTGCGCAAGCGGGCAGCTTCACACACGCGGCCGAAACCCTGAACCTCAGCCAGTCCGCCGTCAGCCGCCAGATCAGCGCGCTGGAGGAGTCGCTCGGCGTCAGCCTGTTCCACCGCCACGCCCGCGGCCTGATCCTGACCGAACAGGGCGA
>JAEUKM010000410.1 GCA_016793085.1 Rhodospirillaceae bacterium | reverse complement strand
TGTCGGCCCTCACGCGCAACCAGATCATCGCCTTCATCGCGGGGGCGGTCGTGTGCTTCCTGTTTACCTTGAGTGGGCTTGACTTGGTGCTGAACGCCTTCCGCCTCTGGGCGCCCGAAGCCATCGTCAACACCATCGCCTCGTTCAGTTTCCTCACGCGCTTTGAATCCCTCAGCCGGGGCATCATCGACATGCGTGACATTATCTACTTCTGCTCGCTCATGGCCTTCTGGCTGTTCGCCACGGCCGTGGCCGTCGAAGTGAAGAAAGCGGCCTAGGGAGAACCCATCATGTTCCAAGACCGTTCCAAGCTGGCCGTTCTCGGCGTTGTCCTGGCCGCCGTGCTGCTGGTGGCCGTCAACCTGATCAGCAATACGTCTTTGAGAGGCGTGCGCATCGATGCCACCCAAGGGGCCGCATATTCCCTGTCCGACCAGGTGAAGCCGGTGTTCACGGGCATCGAAGAGCCCATTACTGTGCGCATGTATTTCTCGGCCGCTCTGGGACAGGCCAGCCCGCGCCATGCAGCGTACTATCAGCGCGTACGCGACCTGTTGCAGCAGTACGCCGGCCTCGCGGGCGGCAAGCTGAAAGTGGAATACTTCAACCCCGAGCCGTTCTCGGACACCGAGGACCGCGCGGTTGGTTTCGGGTTGCAGGCCGTGCCACTGGGCCAGAGCGGCGAGGTGGGCTACTTCGGTTTGGCCGCCACCAACGCCACCGACGACCAGAAGGTGATTCCGTTCTTCAACCTGGAGCGCGAACAGTTCCTGGAATACGACCTGACCAAGCTGATCTACAGCTTGTCGAAACCCAACCAGCCCAAGATCGGCCTTATCACCACGCTGCCGCTGGAAGGCGGCATGAGCCAGGGCCAGTTCGGCATGGGCGGCCAGCCGACACCGCCCTGGGCGATCATGGAAGGCATCAAGGATCTGTTCAATGTGCAGATGCTGGATGCGTCCTTTGAAACCATTCCCGCCGATATCAGCATTCTTCTGCTCGTGCAGCCCGAGAACCTGTCCGAAGCCTCGCAGTACGCCATCGACCAGTTTGTGCTGAACGGCGGCAAGGCCCTAGTGTTTGTCGATCCCAACGCCGAGAGCGCGAACCCCATGGGCGGCATGCAGGGCGGCGGCACGCTGGACGGCGCGCGCAAGCTGATGAAGGCCTGGGGCGTTGAAATGCCGGACGGTGTCGTGGTGGGCGATCTTGATGCCGCCACGCGCGTCAGCACTGAAGCAGGCGGGCGGCCCGTGGCCAGCGATTACGTGGCCTGGCTGTCGCTGACCGAACAGAACTTCGATGCGAAGGACGCGGTCATCGGTGAACTGACGGCCATGAATTTCGCGACCGCAGGCGCGCTCGATACTGTGGCCGACGCCGGCACGACCATCACGCCCCTGATCAAAACCGGGCCCAAGTCCATGCGCATTCCGACCGAGAAAGTGCTGGGCCTTCCCGACGTGGTGGCGCTGTTCCGCGATTTCAAATCCGCCAACAAGCCCGAAGTGCTGGCGTTACGCATCGGCGGTACCGCGAAATCGGCTTTCCCGGGCCCACTGAACCAGGAGTCCAAAACGCCGCACCTGGCAGAGTCCAAACAGCCGATCCAGGTGATCGTCGTCTCCGACACCGATTTGCTGTCCGAGCGCTTCTGGGCGCAGGAAAGCAACTTCATGGGCCAGCGCGTGCTGGTGCCGACAGCGGATAACCCGTCGTTCCTGATCAACGCTCTTGAGAACCTGACCGGCTCGCCCGCCTTGTCGAGCTTAAGGGGCCGGGGCGCGCAGAGCCGTCCATTCACGCTGGTGGAAAGTATCCGCCAGGACGCGGAGATGAAGTTCCGCGCCAAGGAGCAGGAACTGATGGCGCGCCTGGAGCAGTTGCAGAACCAGATTGCCGGAATCCAGATCAAGCAGCAGGGCAGCGCCGAGGCCGAAGTTCTGTTGAGCGAAGAGGATACCAAGGCGATCGAGAACTACCGCAGTGAAATCCTCTCCACGCGCGGCGAACTGCGCGAAGTGCAACGCGCGCTGCGCCAGGATATCGAAACCCTGGAAGGCACCGTGAAGTTCATCAACATCGCAGGTGTACCCATCGTATTTGGGCTTTTGTTGATCGTGCTGGCGGTCGTGCGGCGCAATAAGCGTAAAACCCGTGCGGTCGAAGCGTAAGGACGGAGATCAGTCATGAGCATGAAATCTTTCCTGGTCCTGTGTGCCGCGACCGTTGCAGCGGTGATCGTCGCTATTCTGGTGGTGGCGGCCCAGCCGTCCTACGAAAGCCCCGATGCCAAGGGTGAACTGGTTTTCCCCAATCTGGTCGCGAGCATCAACACGCTGAAGACCGTCAGCGTAAAGACCAAGGACGGCACTTACACGATGGACCTGAACGAGGGCGGCTGGCAGTTCCGTGAGCGCGACAACTTCGCCGCCGACGATAAGAAAATCGCCGAGCTGGTGCTGCGTCTCGCACGCATGCAGAAGCTGGAAGCCAAGACGAAGGTGGAGAGCAGCTACGAGCGGCTGGATTTGGGTTCGCCCGAAGTCAAGGACAGCCGCGCCAAGCAGGTAACGCTGATCGACCGCGACGGCAAGGTGATGGCCGAGGTGATCGTCGGCAAGCGCAAGTTCACCCTGGGCAGCAAGGAAGGCGGCACCTACATCCGCGTTCCCGGCGATCCGCAGACGTGGCTGGCTCTGGGCGAACTGACGCCGGGCGAGAAGGCCCGTGACTGGCTGAAGCGCGACATCGCCGACATTAAAGATAAAGATCTCAAGCGCGTTCAAGTGACGCACCCGAACGGCGAGAAGGTGATCGTCAGCAAAGCAAAACCAGACGACGTGTCGTTCAAGATCCAGGGCATTCCCGGCGGGCGCGAGCCCAGCACCGACTTTGTCGCCGACGAGTTCGGGCGCGTGCTGACGC
Organism: Rhodospirillaceae bacterium; assembly: GCA_016793085.1. Classification (GTDB taxonomy): domain Bacteria; phylum Pseudomonadota; class Alphaproteobacteria; order Rhodospirillales; family Rhodospirillaceae. The sequence continues at coordinate 4,795 of JAEUKM010000410.1, read as the reverse complement.
TGTTCATGCTGGACGATGTGGATAAGTTGGCCGACGTGAAGTTCCCCGCCGATAAGACCATCAAGGCCGAGTTCGAGGGCTTCGCGGGCTTCAAGGTGCTGCTGGATTACGCCGAGGTGGACGGCAAGCATTGGGTGAAAGTGCGCGGCGAGGCAGGCGCACCCTCCAAAGCGGTTCCTGCCGCCAATACGCCTCCTCCCAGCGCGGCAGCCGCCCCCGACAGCCAGCCGGAAGCGGCGACCGACTGGGCCAAGGTCATGGCAGACTTGAACGCCCGCGCGGACGGTTGGGCCTTCGAGGTGCCGGCCTACGAAGTGGCCCCCCTGAAAAAGCGCATGGCCGACGTAACGAAGAAAATCGAGGCCAAGTCATAAAATCGACGCGCAACGGCTCTGGATTTTCGAGAAGAGTCGCGCCAAAGTAGCAACCAAGAAAAACATAACCTGTCAAAGCCGGGGGGCGTGGTGGGGAAGATATTTTGGTTGCAGGCCTTTTACTGCATCACGGGGATTCTGTTTTACGTGCGCGACCTGTTCGCGCAGGTGCCCATGGGTAAAGCCATGGAGCGCGCCTTCATCTGGCCGTATGCCCAATGGCCGGTGATGAAGTTCTATCTGCTCAAGGCCTGGGCGCCTGTTCAGGGCTTACTATCGTAAGCGGTTAAGGCGGCGTTTTCTCGCCCTGGCGCGCGGCCCAGGCGGCGTAGGCCTGCTTCATGCGTTCGCGCCTTTGACGGCAAGCTTCGCAGGGCAGGGCCAGCGCCAATCCCACGATCAGCGCCAGCAAACCACCCGTGACGGTCAGAAACGCGGTCATGGGGCGGCGGGCTCGGTGTCGGAGGCTTCGGGTTCGGAGATCGGGTTGGCCGCGCGTTTTTTCACCTCGTCCCTGATCTCATGCATCACGCGTTCAAAGCGCTCATCGGACACATCGGTGTTCAGGTTCAGCATCGCGCCTGCCTGGATTTTGATGTTCGGCCCGATGGCGCAGTTGTTCATGCACGGCCCGCGCAGCACTTTGACGGGCAGGTTCTCGGCGGCGATCCGCTGTTCCAGGCGGTCGGCCAACTCGCGCGAGCCACGCCCGGCGCAGTTGGGCAGGTTATCGGTGTTCAGGCGGCGGTTGATGCACACCCGCACGTGAAACAGTGGTACGACGGCGGGCTTGTAATCGACTTCGAACATCTGTGGGCTGCTCCCGGGCGCGATCTTACGGCATCGCCGCGGCGGCGGTAATGACCCGCACGGTTTCCGTCCACAGCCCCAGGCTGCCGATGCGGGCCACGGGCACCCATTTGGCCTCGGCGGCGTCACCGCCGGCCTTGGGCTCGCCCGAAACCCAGTCGGCGCGGAAGTCCACCAGCGTCCATTGGGTCCCCAGAGAGCCGTCCGGGTGCTTGCCGAAGGCATCCACCACGTCCACCAGCCGCAAGTTGGCGATGGTCAGGCCGGTTTCCTCCAGCACCTCGCGCACGGCGGTTTCGCGTACTGTTTCGCCCAGTTCCTGGTGCCCGCCGGGGATGCTCCATTCGCCCTCGCGGGGCGGCTGGCCGCGCCTAATCAGCAGCACGTCCGCACCTTTGACGATCACGACGCCGACGCCGACGACGGGCTTTTGCGGGGCTAAAGGGGGTTCGGGCATGGGGCTAACATAGGCAACAACCGCTTGATTTCAAAACATCTTGCCCGAGGCCGTGGACCAAACTTTCGCTATGTTCTATAATTGTTCTCATGCCAATCAACCCCGACATTGCCCCCATGGACGCGCCCTTGCGCTGGCTGTTCCTGGATCTCAACAGCTACTTCGCCAGCGTCGAGCAGCAGTTGAACCCGGCCTTGCGCGGGCGGCCCGTGGTCGTCTCGCCGGCGGAGAGCGAGTTCACCAGCGCCATCGCCGCCAGCGCCGAAGCCAAAAAGCTCGGCATCAAGACCGGGACCATGATCGCCGATGCGCGGGTGATGTGCCCCGATCTGGTCGTCGTCCAGGCGCGCCACGATGTGTACGTGAAGTTCCATCACCTCATCGTCGCGGAAGTATGGAACCACATTCCCGTCACCAAGACGTGTTCCATCGACGAGGTGGCCTGCGCCCTCATGGGCCGCGAGCGCAAATCCGAGAACGCGGCCGCCATCGCCAACAGCATCAAGCGCGGCATCCGCGCCAACGTGGGCGACTGGCTCACGTGCTCGGTGGGGCTGGCCCCCTCGCGCATGCTGGCCAAGGTCGCCGCCGACATGCAGAAACCCGACGGCCTGACCATCCTGGAAGCCCACAGCCTGCCGGGAAAACTTCTGACCCTCAAACTCAACGACTTCCCAGGCATCGGCTGGAACATGGAGCGGCGCTTGCGTGAGCGGGGTGTGGAGAGCGTCGCCGACCTGTGGCAGGTCGGCCGTCAGCGCGCGCGGCAGTTGTGGGGTAGCATCGAGGGCGAACGCTTCTGGTACGAACTGCACGGCCACGACATCCCCGACCGGCCCGAACCGAAGAAAAGCAGTATCGGCCACAGCCACGTTCTGGCGGCCAAAATGCGCGCGCCCGATGCCGCGCGGCTGGTGGCCCGCCGTCTGCTCCTGAAGGCCGGCACGCGCCTGCGCCGCATGGACCTCGCAGCCTCTGCTCTGTCGCTGCACGTGTCGTTTGAAAGCGGCGAAGCCCCGGACAAGTGGGCGCGGCGCACCTGGCGCAATGACGCAGGCTGGGGCGCCGATGCGCGCTTCGAGCACACGCAGGATACTGTGGCGCTGCTGGCCAAACTGGATGAGCACTGGACCACTTTGCACGGCCTTTACCCCAACCGGCGCTTCAAGATGGTGGGCGTAGTTCTGCACGGCCTGTGCCCCGTGGAAAACGTGACACGCGATCTGTTCGCGCCTGTACCCGAAAACGGCGCAGCCCACGCCAATGGGTCTGGGCGTGGCGTGAAACTGTATTCAGCGGTTGATATCATCAACAAGAAGTACGGCCATGACACCGTGGCCTTGGGCGTGCTGCCGGGGCAGGTCGCCAAATACGTCGGGGCCAAAATCGCCTTCAACCGTATCCCCGATCTGGCCGAATTCGACGAGTAGGCGGCTTTCAGGTATAGAGCGGGCATAACCGCAGGCCCGATAGAAAACCAATGCCCGATCCCAAACCCGTTTCCGTGACATTGCCGTTCCGCCGCTCGCTGGCCGTGCGCTTGCGCAACTACTTCCTGGCGGGCGTACTGGTCACAGCCCCCATCGGCATCACTCTGTACGTGTCATGGTCGGTGATTGCATGGGTCGACGAAACAGTTGCCAGTACCTTGGGCCGCTTCAACCCCAATCTTATCCTGCCGACGGACTTTCCGGGCGTCGGCCTGATTGTTCTGGTGATCGCGCTGACGCTCATCGGCTTTCTGACGGCCAACGTCCTTGGCCGGATGCTGCTGCGCTGGGGCGAGCGCATCGTGGCGCAGATGCCCGTGGTGCGAAGTCTGTATTCAGCGGTGAAGCAGATTCTGGAATCGGTGCTGGGAAGTTCGGCGACCTCGTTCCGCGAAGTCGTGCTGGTGGAGTATCCGCGCCGCGAGATGTGGACGTTGGGCCTGCTACTGGGTGAAACCTACGGCGAGATCCAGGAAAAAACCGCCGAGACGATGTACAACGTCTATCTGCCCACGACGCCGAACCCGACATCGGGCTATCTGGTGTTCCTGCCGCGCTCGCAGATGATCCACCTTGATATGTCGGTCGAAGACTGCATGAAGATGATCGTCTCGGGCGGTATCGTGACGCCGCCGTACAAGGCCACGTCGCCCCCGGAGTCCTAACCCGACCGCAGCGTTTTGATCGCTTCGTCCTGCTCGAACAGGTACAAGAGTGTGCGCAGAGCCTGGCCGCGCTCAGTCTGCAATTCCGCATCGCGGGTGATGATAAGCTGCGCATCGTCGCGCGCCACGGCCACCAATTCGCCGTGCACGCTGAGATCGGCCAGACGGAACGTGGGCATGCCGCTCTGGCGCGTGCCCAGCATTTCGCCGCTTCCTCTGAGGCGTAAATCTTCTTCGGCGATCAAGAATCCGTCCTCGGTTTTGCGCAAAATCGACAGCCGCGCTTTCGCGGTTTCGCCCAAGGGCGGCGCGAACAACAGAAGGCAGGTGCCGTCCTTGCCGCCGCGCCCGACACGGCCGCGCAACTGGTGCAGTTGCGACAGCCCGAAGCGCTCGGCGTGCTCCACCACCATGATCGTCGCATCGGGCACGTCCACGCCCACTTCGATCACCGTCGTCGCCACCAGGATTTTCGGACTGGCGTGGGCGGCTGAGGCGAAGGCTTCCATCACCGCATCGCGTTCAGCGGGTTTCATCCGCCCATGGATCAAGCCCACGGCGTTGCCAAACCGCGCCTTCAGCGTGGCATAGCGATCCTCGGCGGCGGCGAGGTCGGTCACTTCCGATTCCTCGATCAGCGGACAGACCCAATAGACTTTCGCACCTTTATTGATGGCGCGACCGATGGCGGCAATCGTCTCGTCCAAACGCTCCAGGCTGACGGTGCGGGTATCGACAGGCTTACGGCCGGGCGGTTTCTCGTCGAGCTTGGAGACATCCATGTCGCCATAGACGGTGAGAGCCAGCGTGCGCGGGATCGGGGTGGCCGTCATCACCAGCATATCAGTGCCCTGGCCTTTCTCGGACAGCTCCAGGCGTTGATCGACGCCAAATCTATGTTGTTCGTCGATGACGGCGAAGGCGAGGTCGGCGAATTCCACATCCTTCTGCACCAGGGCGTGGGTGCCGACCACCAGAGGAATGCTTCCGTCCGCGAGC
>JAEUKM010000302.1 GCA_016793085.1 Rhodospirillaceae bacterium | reverse complement strand
AGTGACATCTGCTCGCCGCGCAGCTTGTTGGGATACCCTGTTCCGTCGATCTTTTCGTGGTGGCCGCCCGCATACTCGGGCACGCGCTTCATGTGCTTCGGGAACGGCAGCTCCTTCAGCATGTCGATGGTCAGCACGATGTGGTCATTGATCTTCTTGCGTTCGTCGTCGTTCAGCGTGCCGCGCGCGATGCACATGTTCAGGATTTCACCGAGGTGGTACTCGGCCCTGCCGTGCTCGGGCAGATCGGCCAAGAGGCTTTCAAAGCCTTCGGCCGGCGGCGGCGTTTCCTCGAACAGCTTGGCCTCGGCCCAGGCCAGGCCCAGCTTGCGGTCGAAGTAGCGGTACCATTTCTGGGCGCCGACTTCGCGCACCTTGTCCTGCTTTTCCTTGGACATGAACTCGCCGCCGATGTTGGCGTCGGCGATGAACTTCCACTGCTCGTCCAGCTCCTTGCAGCGGTCTTTGAATTTCTTGCGCTCGACGCGGGCGCTCTTTCCCTTGGCGATGGCTTTGAGCATCTTGATCTCGGCATCGCGGCGCAAGACCTCGAAGCGCATGCGCACCTCGTGGATGCGGTCGTAGATCGTCTGTAGTTTGGTGGCCTTGTCGACCACGAACTCGGGCGTGGTCACTTTGCCGATATCGTGCAACCAGGCCGCCACATGCAGCTCGTACCAGTCAGCCTCGGACAGCGCGAAATCCTTGAACGGCGGATCGCTCGACTCTTGCGCTTTCAGCGCCAGCATTTTCGTCAGTTCAGGCACACGCTGGCAGTGGCCGCCGGTGTAGGGCGACTTGGCGTCAATGGCGTGCGCCATGACCTTGATCAGGCTGTCCATCAGCGCTTTTTGCGCTTCGATCAGTTGCTGATTGTCGATAGCGACGGCGGCCTGGCTGGCCAGCGCTTCCACCAGCCGCTGCACGTCGGCGGTGAAGGGGATGACAGTGCCCTTGCCGTCGGTGGCGTTGATAAGCTGCAGCACACCGGTGACTTCTTCGGAATAGTTTTTGAGCGGAATGGTCAGGAACGATTTGGAGCGGTAGCCCGTGCCCTGGTCGAATTTCTTGGTGCCCGAAAAGTCGAAGCCTTCGGCTTCGTAGGCGTCCTCAATGTTGATGGTCTTGCCGGTCAGCGCCACATAGGTGGAGACGTTGTTGTGGTTGGGCTGCTTGGTCTCCGGGTTGTACATCTTCAGCGGCGGGAAGTTGATGGGCACGCCCGTGGTGCCGCCCATGGCGATCTTCAGCGTGCCGTTACGCACGTTGATGAACTTCAGCGTGTCGTCTTCCGTGCGCAGGTACAGCGTGCCGCCGTCGGCTTTGGTGATGTCGATAGCTTCGAGGAGGATGCGTTCGGTCAGCCGGTCGTGGTTGCGCTCGGCCGAAAGCGCCAAGCCGATCTCAATCAGCCGCTCCAGACCAGACATTCCGTCGCGCGGGCTGCCAGCGCCCGACGCAAAGTTTGCGCCACCGTCGGCCATGTTCGTGCCACCTTGTTCTTCGCGAAAGTCCGCGTCGTTGACGCGCGGTTGCTTCGCTCGGTTCTCTCTCGCCGTTCTTCTTATTTGTTTCGACACCTGCCCTTTGCCGAGCCTTGTGTCATTTTTGAAAGGCGATTGTTATTTAAACTCAGAGTGTTAACGAAATCTTTTTGTCACGGATTGTGCGCCTATCTTAGGTCTGCGATACGCCGCAAACAAGTGCGGGACTATGCTTTTTTCTCCTATTAGTTGATTAAGCTGGCGCCAGCCCCTTCGCGGGCCGCCTTGACGCCTTCCCGCGCCAGTCATTAAGTGTCGGAAAAATCGCGCTGATTTCCCCCTCCCCAAAGGCTCTGCCGCCCGTCATGCCCTACCGTTCCTTGCGCGAGTTTGTGAACCGCCTTGAGCGCGAAAACCGCCTGGTCCGGGTCAAAACCCCGGTCTCCAGCCACCTGGAAATGACGGAAATCCAGACTCGAGTCTTGGCCGAGGGGGGCCCGGCTATCCTGTTCGAGAACGTGGTGGGCCCGGGCGGCGTCCCCTCGCCCATTCCGGTGCTGGTCAATCTGTTCGGAACGGTCGAGCGCGTGGCCTGGGGCATGGACCGCGAGCCGCATGAACTGCGCAGTGTGGGCGAAACGCTGGCCTTCCTGAAACAGCCCGAACCGCCCGGCGGCTGGAAAGAAGCACTTGAGATGCTGCCGCTGTTGAAAACCGTCATGGCCATGAAGCCCAAGACCGTTTCAGGCGCACCGTGCCAGGAGATCGTGCTGACGGGGGCCGACATTGATTTGGGCAAGCTGCCCATCCAGGGCTGCTGGCCCGGCGAGCCCGCGCCGCTGATCACGTGGCCCTTGGTGGTCACCCAAGGCCCCGGTTCCGATAAGCGCGACGGCTTCAACCTCGGCATCTACCGGATGCAAGTGATGTGCCGCGACCGCGCCATCATGCGCTGGCTGAAGCACCGCGGCGGGGCGGGGCACTTCGACCGCTGGAAGGAAACCAAGCGCGAGCCCCTGCCGGCGGCCTGTGTCATTGGCGCCGACCCCGGCACCATCCTGGCGGCCGTAACACCCGTGCCGGACACACTATCCGAGTATCAGTTCGCGGGGCTCCTGCGCGGCAGCAAAGTCGAATTAGCCGACTGCAAGACCGTGCCCCTGAAAGTCCCCGCCGAGGCCGAGATCGTGCTGGAAGGCCACGTGCTCTTGGATGAATACGCCGACGAAGGCCCCTACGGCGATCACACCGGCTACTACAACGCGGTTGAGAAATTCCCAGTGTTCCAGATTTCCGCCATCACCATGCGGAAGAACCCGATTTATCTGTCCACCTACACCGGACGGCCGCCGGACGAGCCGAGCATTTTGGGCGAAGCGCTGAACGAGGTTTTCATTCCGCTGCTGCAACAGCAGTTCCCGGAAATCGTCGATTTCTGGCTGCCGCCCGAGGGCTGTTCGTACCGCATCGCCGTCGTCAGCATGAAGAAGGCCTACGCGGGCCACGCCAAGCGCATCATGATGGGCGTGTGGAGTTTCCTGCGGCAGTTTGTCTACACCAAGTTCGTGATCGTGGTGGACGCCGAGATCAACGCCCGCGACTGGAAAGACGTGATGTGGGCGGTCTCGACACAGATGGACCCGGCGCGCGATATCACCGTCATCGAGAACACGCCGATCGATTACCTGGACTTTGCCAGCCCCGCCCCCGGCCTCGGCGGCAAGATCGGGCTGGACGCCACCAAGAAGCTTTACCCCGAGACCACGCGCGAATGGGGCCGCGAGATTAAAATGTCCGACGACATCGTGAAGCTGGTGACGGAAAAGTGGACGAGCTACGGCCTGCCCGGCAGCGGTAAGAAAATTTGGAAAGATTGACCAATACTATGATCAGGTTAATTGCCATAACCATCCTAATTATTAGCTCCTTTCACGCCACATTAGCTGCTGCAGAAAAAGTATGCTCGACCGATACGACAAAGCTGCACAAATACGCAGGCGTATACCCTAAAGAGCAATTTTTGCTCGACCTCATTGCGACACGTTCAGTGATGGAAGCGAAGAGTCGCGCATACAATTCCGTTCCCACAGAAATTAGAATTTACGACGAAGGCATTCTTGTCACTTACGATTGGCATGAAGCAGATGAAATCGTGGAAGAGTGCATCGTGATCGAGATTGATCACGTTCGACTTGGTGAAAGAAAGGAACGCTATACACGCCCAGGCCTCGGAACATCACCTTACTTTGATGCGCTTTTCTCGGGATGCTTCATAGATGAAGCCAAAGAAGAATGGTGCTTCAATTCAGGGGGCATTGGCGTTGGCAACGCTTGGCATAAAGCCCAACTTATTCTCGACCTTTCGGAGCTACCACTTGAGAACAGCGTAGCAATTGATGACTCGGAGGAACTTTGGTTCTTCCGCCCACTGCAAAATGGCGGCTGGCATGTGTTCAAAGGCAGTTGGTTGACGAGCGAAAAGCCGCCGGTTGATTGGAATCGGCCCTGGCGCACACTGACGCCTAGCCCTTAAGCCGTCGCCGTCGAGATGCCCTTGAGCGTTTGGAAGAGATCGACAGCATAACGGTCGGTCATGCCCGAGACAAAATCCGTCACGCACAGCAGCGCCTCGTAGCCGTTGCGAGGCGTGGTCAGGCAGCGCCCCATGAGGCGGGCCAGCGCCTGCGCGCGTTCATGCGCCCGCGAGTTGGGCTTGCTGCTGTTGAAGGCCGCCATATCGAACTTGAGCCTGGCGAGTTCGATGGCGACATCAACGAACATATCCAGCAAACCGCCGATCACCTCGGCCCCCGCCAGTTCCAGCTTGGTCTTGCGGTCCGACCAGTAGATTTTGTCCTGCGCCACGCTGATCGCTTTTTTCATGGCGGCTTTGTACTTGGTCTCGTCCATCAGGCTGGTGGCGAAACGGCCTTCGAGGATTTTATCCTCGTTCTTCAGGAAGGCGGCCGTGGCGGCTTCCACAGAGCTGTTGATGCCCATGGCGCGGCACAACGAGATGGCGTCGTCCGGGTGCATCTTTTTCAGGTCGGCTTTGGATTTGCCCGCGATGGGGCCCAGCACCTCCATCGCTTCATCGAAGCTGAGATAGCCCAGGCTATAGCCGTCCTCGATGTCGATGATGGAGTAGCAGATGTCGTCCGCCGCCTCGACCAGGTACGTGAGGGGATGACGGCACCAGTAATCCTGGCCGCGTTTGCGTGGGATCAGGCCGACACCCTTGGCGATCTCGGCGAAGTAATCGCGTTCGGCGTCGAAGAACCCCATCTTCTTGCCGCCGGGATAGGACGCATCGCGCGGCACACCCGAAGCGCGCGGATATTTGGCGAAGGTGCCGAGCACGGCGTAGGTCAGTTGCAGGCCGCCGTTGTTCAGATGCATTTCAAGCTGCGTGAGGATGCGCAAGCCCTGCGCGTTGCCTTCGAACAGCTCGAAATCGGCACGCTCGGCCTTGGACAGCGCGATGCCGTTTTTCTTTAGCTTGTCCTTGGCGCGCATGAACCATTCACGGATGGCTTCTTCGCCCGAATGCCCGAACGGCGGGTTGCCGATATCGTGCGCGAGGCACGCGGCCTGGACGATGTGGCCGAAACTATCCGCCGTGATAGCCGGGTCTTTCAGGCGCGGCGCCACCACCGCACCCACCTTCGCGCCCAACGAGCGGCCGACCGAGGCCACCTCGATGCTGTGGGTCAGGCGCGTGTGCACGTGGTCGTTGGGCGCTAATGGATGTACTTGCGTTTTGTTGGCTAGGCGGCGGAACGGACTGGAGAACACGATACGGTCCAAGTCCTGCTGGAACGGATTGCGGCCCTCGGCCTTTGCCGCTTTGCGATAACGCAAACGTTCGGCGGAGAGCAGACGCGCCCAATCCATCTTCGCCATTGGTCTTGGCCTTTGCCTTGCGGTTGCGGAACACCGGCGGGAAACCCACTTCCCCTTTTCCGGCCCATGCCTTACGACGACTATACCGGAACTTGCCCCATATCAAAGCGAAGCCGTTTCATGCCCGCGCCCGAGAATTTGCTGAACATCCTGACCGATCTGATCAAGCAGGCCCAAAAGGCCGGAGCCGATCAGGCCGACGCCATCATCGCCGACGGCATGTCGGTGTCGGTGACGTCGCGGCTCGGCAAGCTCGAGCACCTGGAGCGGTCGGAAGGTGGGGATATCGGGCTTCGGGTTATCGTCGGCAAGCGCCAGGCCATCGTCGCCTCGGCCGATCGGTCGAAGAATGCGCTGACGGAACTGGTGGAGCGCGCCGTCGCCATGGCGCGCACGGTGCCGGAAGATCCGTACATTGGATTGGCCGAACCCGAACAGCTGGCCACATACATGCCCAAGCTTGATATCTGCGATACCGCCGAAGTAGAGGCCGAAACGCTGATCAAAAATGCCCGCACATGCGAGGATGCCGCCCTGGCGGTAAAGGGCATCACCAACTCCGAAGGCGCTTCGGCCAGTTGGGGACGCAGCAAAGTGGCTATCGCCAACTCCATCGGCTTTCACCGTACGTACGAATCTTCGGGCTCTTCTTTAAGCGCCTCGGTCATCGCCGGAACCGCCAAGAGCGGCATGGAAACCGACTACGATTACACCAGCGCGGTCTACTTTTCCGATCTGCGTGCGCCTGCCGACATTGGCCGCAGCGCTGCTGCGCGCGCCGTGCGCAAACTGGGCGCGCGCAAGGTAAAAAGCCAGAAGGTGCCGGTGATCTTCGATCCGCGCGTCTCGCGCGGGCTCGTCAGCCATCTGTTGGGCGCCATCAACGGCTCGTCCATCGCGCGCGGCACCTCGTTCCTGAAGGACGCCAAGGGTACTGAAGTGTTCGGGCCGTGGGTGACGATCATTGAAGACCCGCACCGGCACCGCGCCTTGCGCTCCAAACCCTGCGACGCAGAAGGCCTGCCCAACCGCCGCCGTCAACTGGTCGACAACGGCATCCTGACCACATGGCTTTTGGATTTGCGCACCGCGCGGCAATTGAAACTGGAGCCCACGGGCCATGCCGCGCGCGGCGCCTCCTCGCCGCCATCGCCCAGCGCCACCAACGTCTACATGGCCGCCGGGATGCACACGCCCACCGCGCTGATGACGGATATCAAAGACGGCCTGTACGTCACCGACCTGATCGGCCAGGG
>JAEUKM010000301.1 GCA_016793085.1 Rhodospirillaceae bacterium | reverse complement strand
GGCATGCCCATGTCGGCCGCCACATCGCCCAGGCCGCCGATGCCGACGGTGGTGTTGATCAGGAAGCGGCCCATGGTGGTGCCGGCGCTGTCCACGTCGCCTTGCAGCATGTTGTTGGCCAGCGTGATGGGCGAGCGCAGGTTGCGCAGGAAATTGGTGACCCCGCGGCGGGCGAAACCCGGTACGACCTCGCGGTAGGTCCACGCCACCGGGCGGATGATGACCGCATCCAGCGCCTGGTCGACGCCGAACATGGCGCGGTTGAAGGATTCCAGCCGGTCGTTGGTCTCGGCCAGTTCGGCCTTGGCTTCCGGGGTTTTCGGCGCGCTGGCGCAGGCCCCGAGGGTCAGGGCCAGGGCGGCAGCGGCAATGAACGGGGCAACGGAACGGGGCGTCTGCGGTAACATTCTACAACTCGTAATCCGGAAGCCTGAACCAATACGACATACCATAGCCGAGGCGATGGCTAACATAGCAAGGCCCCGAACACTATACACGAAAGTGGCACTAGTATGACGCCCCCGCCCGGGCTTGTGCTAGTGCATTTGGGGCAAGAAAATCGTAGGGCCCAACGCTCAAATGGGGCAAAAGGATGCCGCGCGCCGGCTTCTTATTTATGGTGAGCGCTCACACCGCCCGGTTTGAGGCCCGCGAATCGCAGTCATGGTTTAAAGCTCTATAAAGGCTTCAGGTCCGCCACGCTCATGTCCGCCGCAGAAATTGTATCGGGTCAAAACCCCATCCGCGTCTCCTTCGAGTTCTTCCCGCCACGGACCGAAGCGATGTACGAGCAGCTGTGGGCGTCTATCGAGCGCCTGGCGCCGCTGAAGCCCAGTTTCGTCTCGGTGACCTATGGGGCGGGGGGCTCGACGCGCGAGCGCACCCACGAGGTAGTGGACCGTATCCAGCGCGAAAAGGGCTTGAAGGCCGCCGCCCACTTAACCTGCGTGGCCGCCACCCGCGATGAGGTGGACGAGGTGGCCCGGCGCTACTGGGCCTCTGGGATTCGCCATATCGTGGCCTTGCGCGGCGACCCGCCGGACGGGGCCACGCGCTACGAGCCGCACCCGGGGGGCTATCCGTTCGCGGCCGACCTGGTGGCGGGCTTGAAAAAAGTGGCCGATTTTGAAATTTCGGTGGCGGCCAACCCCGAAGGTCACCCCGAAGCCCCCAGTAAGGCCGCGGATATCGACAATCTGAAGCGTAAAATCGACGCCGGGGCTAGCCGCGCCATCACCCAGTTCTTCTTTGATGTGGATGTCTACCGCCGGTTCCGCGATCAGGCCGTGAAGGCGGGCATCCTCGTGCCTATTTTGCCGGGGATCATGCCGGTGACGAACTATGCCTCCGCCGCCAGGATGGCGGGCAAGGCCGGGGCCTCGGTGCCCGGCTGGCTGCAGAAGCTTTACGACGGCCTGGAAAACGATGTGGAGACGCGCCGCCTGGTCGCGGCCACGGTGGCGGCCGAGCAGGTAAAGCAGCTACAGCAGGACGGTGTCACCGATTTTCATTTTTACACGCTGAACCGCGCCGATCTGACCTACGCCATCTGTCACATCCTGGGCCTGCGCCCGAAGGCGTAGAGAAACACGGGCGCGGAAAAGTTCTGGGGGGTGTACGCATGTCCAAACCGGCTTTCGAGCGCGAGAATGCCGCCGCCGATGCGGCCTTGCGCATCATCCGCACCATCGCGGCCAAGCCCGAGCCCTTGAACTACGCCGTCTGGTACACCTATGCGGCGGGTGAAAGCCTGGACTTGAAGGCCGAACTGGACGGCTATTTCAAAAGCAAAACGCCCATCACCGCCGATGTGTCCGAGGCGATGTTCGCCAAGTACATCGCCAGCGCCCTGGCCAGTGTCGCCGACCAGGCCACGCGGCAAAAACTCGACGATGCCAACGAACGCCTGGCCAAGACGCTTAACGCCGTCATGGACCTGGTGGCCGCAGGCAGCCAGGGCACCGACACGTTTGCCGCGGCCTTGGACCGCTTCACCGCCGAAGTGGGGGCCGTGGCCGAACCCAAGCTGGTCAGCGCCATTGCTGCCATGGTGTCGGAAACGCAAAAGGTGGCCGGCCTCAATGCCGATCTGAAAGCCAAGCTGGGGCACACCGCCGCCGAAGTGGACGCGCTCAAGGGCGATCTCTCGGCTATCCGCAAGGAAGCCTATACGGATGGCTTGAGCGGTATTCCCAACCGCAAGGCCTTCAACAAGCACATTGATGAACTAACGGCGGCGGCCAGCGCCAAGGGCGGGCACCTGTGCCTGCTCATGACCGACATCGACAAATTCAAGACCTTCAACGACACCTACGGGCACTTGGCGGGCGATCAGGTGATCAAGGTGGTGGCGAAAACGCTAGCCCACGGCGTGCGCGAGGCCGACGTTGCCGCCCGCTACGGCGGCGAGGAGTTCGCGGTACTGTTCCCCGATACGAAACTGAAAGACGCCCTGGCCGTGGCCGAAAAAGTGCGTCTGGCCGTGCGCGCCAAAGAGATCCAGAACCGGCGCACGGGCGAAAGCTTAGGGCAAGTGACCATTTCCATTGGTGTGGCGGAATATGCGCTCGGCGAAAGTGTCGAGGATTTCATCGCCCGGGCCGACCGCGCGCTCTATCACGCCAAGAAAACCGGCCGCGACCGGGTGTGCTCGCAGGCGGATTTGCCGCGCTAGCCTTGCGGCGGGCGTTGCGCGTATAACCGGGCCATGTCCTCCGACCCTTTTGACCTGACCGATGGCGGCGATGACGCGCCGCCGTTCCCTGACGTGGCCTCAGGGCCTGCGCCCGCACGGCCCGCGGCCCTCAGGCCCATCCCGTGGCTGAACGACCTCAACCCCGAGCAGCGCGAGGCGGTGGAGACCACGGAAGGCCCGCTCTTGGTGCTGTCGGGGGCGGGCACCGGCAAGACGCGCGTTCTGACCTCGCGGCTGGGCTATATCCTCGCGCGTGGGCTGGCCAAGCCCTGGCAGGTGCTGGCCGTCACCTTCACGAATCGCGCCGCCCGCGAAATGCGCGAGCGCGTGGCGTACCTGGTGGGCCCGGTGTCGGAAGCCGTGTGGCTGGGCACGTTCCATGCGCTGTGTGTGCGGATTCTGCGCCGCCACGGAGAATTGATCGGGCTGAAATCCAGTTTCACCATCCTCGATGCCGACGACCAGTTGCGCCTCCTCAAACAGCTCATGGAAGGCGAGAGCATCGACACCAAAAAATGGCCGGCCCAGGCGCTGATGGGCATGATCCAGCGCTGGAAAGACCGCGGCCAGACCCCCGACAAGGCCATGTACGAGGGCAGCAACGAGTTTGCAGGCGGCCGGGCCGTGGCCATGTACCGCACCTATCAGGACCGACTGCGCGCCCTCAATGCGGTGGATTTCGGCGACCTGCTCCTGTTGTGCCTCGACCTGTTCCAGAACCACGCCCAGGTGCTGGCCGATTACCAGGAACAGTTCCGCTATATCCTGGTGGACGAATACCAGGACACCAACGTGGCGCAGTATCTGTGGCTACGTCTTCTCAGCCAGAAGAATCGTAATTTGTGCTGTGTCGGCGACGACGACCAGTCGATCTACTCCTGGCGCGGGGCCGAGGTGGGCAACATCCTGCGCTTCGAGAAGGATTTCCCCGACGCCAAAGTGGTTCGCCTGGAACGCAACTACCGCTCGACGCCCATCATCCTGCGGGCGGCTTCGCACCTTATCAGCCACAATGAAGACCGGTTGGGCAAAACCCTGCGTACGGGCCACGATGGCGATGTGGAGCACGGCGCCCCTGTCAAGGTGCGCGGCGTGTGGGACGGCCAGGAAGAGGCGCGCTGGGTGGTCGATGAGATCGAGGCCCAGCAGCGTAAAGGCCAGAAGCTCAGCCAGATCGCCATTCTGGTGCGCGCGGGCTTCCAGATGCTGGAGTTCGAAGAACGCCTGATCACCACCGGCATCCCATACCGTGTCGTCGGCGGCCCGCGCTTTTACGAGCGCCAGGAAATCCGCGACGCCATCGCATACCTGCGCCTGGTGCAGCAGCCCGACGACGACCTGGCCTTCGAGCGTATCGTCAATAAGCCTAAGCGCGGCATCGGCGAGTCCACCGTGCAGAAAATCCACGTGCTGGCCCGCGCGCAGAAGGTGTCGCTGTTCGAGGCCACGCGCCGCATGGTCGAAACCGACGAACTGCGCGCGGCGGCCCGCACTACGCTGAAGGGCCTCACGCACGATTTCGAACGTTGGCAAAGTTTGAAGGACAACACCGCACCGTCGGAACTGGCGGCCATGATCCTGGATGAAAGCGGCTACACCGAGATGTGGCAGCAGGACAAATCGGCCGAGGCACCGGGGCGGCTGGAAAACCTGCGTGAATTCGTTTCGGGTCTGGAGGAGTGGGACACCATCGCGGCGTTTCTGGAACACGTCAGCCTGGTGATGGACAACGACGCCAACAAGGGCGAGGACGGCGTGACCCTGATGACGCTGCACAGCGCCAAGGGGCTTGAGTTTGACGTGGTGTTCCTGCCCGGCTGGGAGGAGGAGATTTTCCCAAACCGGCGGGCCCTGGATGAAGGCGGGCAGGCGAGCCTGGAGGAAGAACGCCGCCTGGCCTACGTGGGCCTGACGCGGGCGCGCAAGAAAGTGCATGTGTCGTTCGCGGCCAACCGGCGTGTCTACAACCAGTGGCAAGCAAGTTTACCTTCACGGTTTGTGGATGAATTGCCGCCCGAAGCGGTGGAGCGCGAGGCGGATCAGGGCCTCTACGGCAGTGCTTATGCGGCAGGCCGCATGGGACAAAGCGGGGGCGGGGCCTCGCCCGACAGCTGGAAGCAGCCCTGGTGGCGCGACGGCCAGCGCAAGCGCGAGCAACTCACCGATGTGGATACCGACTGGGAGGTGGAACCGCGCCAGACCAGTGGCGCCTACAAGCCCGGCATGCGCGTGTTCCATCAGAAGTTCGGTTACGGCATCGTCGAGGCGGTGGACGACACCAAGCTCGATATCAAATTCGAAACCTCGGGCCGCAAGAAGGTGATCGACAGCTTCATCGAACCGGCGCCGAAGAAATAATCAGCCGAAAGCCCCCAAGGCGGCGCGGCCGATTATGAACCACAGCGCTAAAGACGAAGCGATATAGATATAAAACCGCACGATCACGATGTTGACCGTGCAATGCACGATGGAGTGGAGCGTGCGGAAGCTCACGAAAACCCAGGCGGCGGCGGTGTAGGTATCATCGGCCTGGCCGGTGGCGCCCAGATACAGCACAACTGCATAAAACAGCACCGGCAGTTCGAACAGGTTCTTCAGGTTGTCGGACGGATTGGAAATAGCGGGCGGCGACAGGCGCGCCAGTTCACCTGGTTTTTCCAGTTCGCGCGGGCTGATGTTGTTGCCGGTGATGAAGCGGATGCGGCGCACATACATATACACCCACACGGCGAATGTCAGCGCCATCATGGCGAAGAACGGCGCATAAATGCTGGACTGCGGCATGATCCATCCTCGCGGCTATATCGGCCGCAGCATAACCGCTTTCCGTGCCATGAGCACAAAGAAATAACCCCCCGCTTTGAAGGCGGGGGGCTACTCTGTGCGCTGGCGACGGAGAGGCGCCCACGCACGAAACGAAGTTATATCGGTCTACGCGGCTTTGATGTCGACCAGGAAGGTATCGACTTCGCTGCGGAGCGTAGTGGACTGGCGCGCCAGTTCCTTGGCGGCTTCCAGCACCTGGGCCGAAACCTGGCCCGTTTCGCCTGCGGCTTGCGTGACGCCCGCGATGTTGCTGGAGACTTCCTTGGTGCCCGACGCGGCCTGTTCGATATTGCGGGCGATTTCCTTGGTCGCGGCCCCCTGTTCCTCCACCGCCGAGGCGATGGTGGTGGCAATGCCGTTGACCTTCTCGATGGTTTCGAAGATTCGCTCGATGGCATCGACGGATGCCTTCGTGGCGCTTTGCACCCCGGCGATCTGGCCGCCGATTTCGTCGGTGGCTTTCGAGGTTTGCGTGGCCAGGTTTTTCACTTCCGAGGCGACAACCGCGAAGCCCTTGCCGGCTTCACCGGCGCGCGCCGCTTCGATAGTGGCGTTCAAAGCCAAAAGGTTGGTCTGCTCGGCGATGTC
>JAEUKM010000291.1 GCA_016793085.1 Rhodospirillaceae bacterium | reverse complement strand
GCCCTCGCGCACCATCTTCTTGCCTTGAGCCTTCAAGGACTCCCACACCCCGGCGACGGGCTCTTTGCCTTTGCTCATGGCCAGCAGGAACGTCATCTCCATGTTCTGCACATGATGCGCAAGGCCCGTGACGGGCGAGACCAGGAACATGCTTTCCTCGCCTTTGTCGAGGCGCTGCAGCAGCACAGTGTTCAGCCGCTTGGTGCGCTCGGCCACGGCGGCCGCCTGCGCTACGGGCAAGGCCGGACTGACGATGTCGGTATCGATCAGCACCGCCAGGATTTCGGCGATCTGTGCGGGCAGCAATGCACGGTGGCCCGGCTGAGCCATGAACTCGCGGGCCACGGCCGGGCCCTTCAAGAGACGCGAGGTGATCGGCTCGGACAGTTCCTTCTTGTACTTCACCACGCCGACCTGCGCCTTGAAGGTGCCGTCGGCAAAGCGGCCCGGGTCGCCGGTCAGCACGAAGGTCATGTCCATCATCGACCCATAGGGAATGGCCAGGGCTTCCAGGCCCCGGCTGTACATGTCGTAGCGGAACATGCGGCTCGCGAACGTGTCTTTCAGCGTTTCCTGCTCGCCTGGCGCCACGCTGGAAATGAGTTTCAGCGCGGCGGGCGTATAGTTCAGGTGGCCCAGATTCTCGGTGGGCCGGCACGACCCCGCGTAAGCCATGCGGACGCCCGCGAACATCTCGGCCACCTGATGCTGATAGAACAGGTGCCAATCCTGGTTGAAGTATTCATGGGCCAGGTAGCGCTTGGGCTTGGTCATCAGCCCGTCCAGGTATTCGCCCAGTTGCGGGTATGTCTTGAACAGGCCCGCCTCGGCGGTGCGCACACTTTGGGCGAACTGCAACGCTTCCTCGATGCGCGGACCCGAGGGGCCCGAGGTGGAGCGGTACTTGCGCATCATCAGTTCGCGCAAGCCCTGCTGAGCCGCCCAGCCCGGCAGAACATTGTAGCTGTTCAGCACAACCCCGCCGCTTTTCAGGCGCTTGTCGAGGAAGCGCAAGATCGCCTGGCGGTTCTCGGCACTCACCCACGACCAGACGCCGTGCATGGCGACGAAATCCACGTCGGGAATGGCCGAGCCCATCAGGTCGACGAAGCTCAGTTCATAGAAGTGGACGTTCTC
Source organism: Rhodospirillaceae bacterium (assembly GCA_016793085.1). Classification (GTDB taxonomy): domain Bacteria; phylum Pseudomonadota; class Alphaproteobacteria; order Rhodospirillales; family Rhodospirillaceae. The sequence goes on along the minus strand of JAEUKM010000291.1, from coordinate 5,455 downwards.
CAGCCCCGCTTGCGCGGCGATGCGCTTGGCCCAGGCAATGTGCTCGGGCATGAAATCCACGCCGTAGAATTGGGCATGGGGGAACACCGCGGCTTCCATCAGCACCGACAGGCCGTAGCCGCAGCCCAGTTCCAGCTTGGTGAAGGGCGCGGACAGGTCGGGCGGCTCGCGGCCCGCCAGCGACAGCGAGAAGGACTGGAACAGCGGGCTCAGCTCGCGGTAATAGCCGCGCACATAACCGATGTCGGTAACATACCCCTCGGACCAATCCACAGAACGCCCCCTTAAATATCCGTTATCCCGGCACGATCCCGCGCCGTTTCGTTTTACACCACTGCGGCCAGCAGCCATCTTGCCAGCGCCCATCTTGTAAGCGATACGCCATGCGGTTGCACCAGTCTCTTTGAGGGGCTTAACCAGTCCTAACCGCAAGTTTTAGAGTGAAAGCACAATTTAAAGTGAAAGCACGATCCCGATGACCGACGATCCGAAACGCCCCGTCTATCCGGCCCCCGGCGCGCAATTGCCCTATGGCCGCCAATGGATCGACGACGAGGACATCGCCGCCGTGGTGAGCGTGCTGAAGGGCGATTTCATTACTCAAGGACCTACGGTCGCAGCCTTCGAGAACGCCTTCTGCGCCGTCACCGGCGCCCGCCATGCCGTGGCCGTGTCCTCAGGGACAGCGGCGCTGCACATCGCCTATCTGGCGGCGGGCTTAAAGCCGGGCGATGAGATCATCACGGCGCCCATCACCTTCGCCGCCACCGCCAACGCCGCGCGGCTGTGCGGGGCCGAGGTAAAGTTCGTCGACATTGATCCGCGCACGCTGTGCATCGACGCGAAGGCCATCGCCCGCGCCGTCACGCCCAAGACGCGCATCATCGCGCCGGTGGATTTCGCTGGATTACCCTGTGCGACCGCCGAGATCATGGCGCTGGCCAAGACACACAACCTTACCGTCGTCACCGACGCCGCCCATTCGCTGGGCGCGACCGATCACGGAAAACCTGTCGGCGCGCTGGCGCACATGACCTGCTTTTCGTTCCATCCGGTGAAGTCCATCACCACCGGCGAAGGCGGACTGGTGACCACCGACGACGGAACGCTGGCCGAGAAACTGCGCCTCTTGCGTAGCCACGGCATCAAGCCGGGCCGCGAGGGCTACACCATCGCGGCGGCGGCCACCGACACCGAAACCGCGGCACAGCCCGCCGAGAGCGGCGACGCCGCGGGCTGGTACATGGAAATGACCACACTGGGCTTCAACTACCGCATCACCGACCTGCAATGCGCGCTGGGTTTAAGTCAGCTAAAAAAACTGCCGATGTTCGTGGCGCGCCGCACGGCCATTGCCGAACGCTACCGGGCCGCTTTCCACAACCATCCCCTGCTGACGCTGCAAGACCTGCCCCCAGGCACCACCAGCGGCTGGCATCTGTTCACCATTCAGTTGCGGCTGGAAGAGATGAAGAAAACCCGCCGTCAGGTCTACGACGCCCTGAAGGCGGCGGGCCTGGGCGTGCAGATCCACTACATCCCGGTCCACCTGCACCCTTATTACCGCAGCCGCTACGGCCACAAGCGCGGCGACTTCCCCTTGGCCGAGCACTACTACGACCGCTGCATTTCACTACCCATCTTCCCGGCCATGACCGAGGCCGACGCCCAGAAGGTGGTGGACACGGTTCTCAGCGTGCTGAACTGAGGGGCGGCGTTTTGGCCGGAACTGATAGCCGGCCACATGACAGCCTTGTCACGCCGCCTGCGCTATAGGTGGACCAACCCCTTGGAAAACAGGCCCTAAATAGGGCGGCCTTAGAATTGTTGACACCAAAGTAATGCATTGATTTTACGGGCAATGTTATCGTCCGTCTTGATCTGGCCGGCCACGGGGTCGCAGGCGAAATTTCTTTCGCGGGCGACGGGCTCCGGTCCAGAGTCTTAGGACAATTTTTGCGGGTTGAGGGAATACCGACGTGACGGCCGTTGACGGTCAACGCCACGCCCAAGCCAAGGATAATGCGCGCGGGTTCATCCTGCCGCTGACACTGTGGGCCATGGCGGCCGCGGGCCTGGTGGTGGTCGCCGTCAACGAGTGGGTCAACCGCTCGGTCGAGAATGCGCGGGCATTACGCGAAAGCATGGAAATGGATTTGGCGCTGCAGGACATCGAGAACGAAATCCTGTTTGCCTGGGGCACCCGACCGGTGTCGTACCGCGGCATCGAGGTCGGGCGCTTCATGGACAAGATCGACCGCACCGACCCTATGTCGGTGATGACGGCCGACTTCCGCACCGACCAGTTCATCCGCCTCGACGGCCGCCCCTATGTGATGGAAAGCAACCCCGATTACATCGTGCGCATCTACGACACGCGCGGCATGGTCAACCTGAACGTCCCCACGCTGCCAAGCCTGCGCCGCCTGCTGGGTCTGTTCCAGTTGGATGAAAGTACCCGCAACAGCCTGGTGGACGCGCTGCAGGACTACACCGACCGCGACGACCTGACCCGTCTGGCGGGGGCTGAAGCCCGCGAGTACGAACGCCTGGGCCGCCGCCCGCCCGCCAATTCGACCCTGATGACGCCGATGGAAGCGCAATACGTTCTGGGCTGGGACAAGGTGCCCGAACTCTGGCAGCGCGACCTGGAAGCGCCGTTCCTGACCACATGCACCGACACGGGCTTAAACCCCAACACCGCCTCGCGCGAGGCGCTGTTGAGCAATTTTCCCGACATGACCGAAGACGACGTCGCCGAGGTTCTGAAAAAGCGCGAAGAACGGCCTTTCCGGAATGCACGCGAACTGTCGGCTGCCGGAAATACCCCGTTGCGCGAGGATCCGTTCTTCTTTTCCTTCGCCCCGGGGCGCTGTTTCATCATCGAAGTGACCCGCCGCGACAACGCGTTCCGGACGCGCTTTTCATTGACGATAGAGGGCTTCAATGCGAAGACCAGACCTTGGCATATCGACTATGTTCTCCGATCCCCTCCCCGATCTCAGGCAGAAAATCTCGAGCCTCTTGAGCAAGAGGTTTTCCCAGCCCCCGACACAATGGACGCAAACCAGCGCCGGCGCCCAGAAGACGGCGACGCGGGGCCGCAGGGTTTTATGGATCCTCAGCAGAATGTTAACGCGCCACCAAATCTTTAGCGTCCCGGCGACGGTCCCGGAAAACAAGCGCCAGAGCGTGCTGGCCCTGAAGGTGAGGAAAGCTTTCCCCTTCAAGGAGCCGGATTTCGCTGCCTTCTGGAGCGACACTGAGGCGAGTGTCTATGCCTGGGAAAAAGCCACCGTTCAGGAGGCGTTGAACGATGCCGGGCTGAACTACCGCGCCCAGGTGGTGCCCGAAACCTTCGTGCGCCCCCAAGGCAAGGACGGTCTGCGCCTGGTGCCGATGCTGGACGGCTTCGAAGGCCAGTTCTGGAAAAACGGTTTCCCGCAGGTGTCGCGTTGGTGGCCCGCGCAGCCCTCGGCCTACGAGTGGGCCAACTTCGCACGCGTTTGCGGGATGGCGCCCGATGCCGCCGAGGCGGCGGCGGAATCCACCAGCCTGGAGTTTCTGGAAAAGCCCTGGACCGAAGGCGAGCTGTCGTTCAACGATCTCTCGGCAGTGCTGCAAAGCCGCAAGGTGATGGCGATTGCCGCCACCGCCATTGCCTGCCCGTTCCTGATGCTGGGCACCGAGATCGCCATTACCTCTATCGCCGAAGGCAGCGTGCGCCAGAACATCGCCAGCCTGTCGCAGGCCAATCAGGCGATCCGCCGCGACCGCGCGGCCGCCTACGACAATTTGGATGCCATCGAGGAATTCATCCAGGTCGACGCCTATCCGCCGCAGATCAACGTGCTGGCGCGCGCCATGGCGATTTTCGCTGAAGCGGGCAGCTTACGCATCCTGTCGTGGTCGTTTGACCGCGGCAACCTGGAGATCATTGCGCGCGGCGGCGGCCAGCAGATCGACCCCACCACCTTCATCACCGCGTTCGAGCGCGACGAGTTGTTCGAGAACGTGGGCGGCACGTTGGTGGGCCCCGAGCGCGACCTGCAACTGCGCCTGGCCGTAACCACGCGCCAGGCCGCCAACGCCGCTAAAGTCGAAACCGCCGCCAAAACCGAGAGCGCGGCCAAATGAGCGCGCAGACCTCTCTGGACGGCCTGCTGCAGAAAGGCCGTACGTGGCTGGAGGAAAATCTGGGCCAGTCCCAGCAACTTCAGCCGCTCCTGGCCGGCGTGACGGGGATACTTTTGATCAGCCTGCTTGTCGCCATGTTCGGCTGGTCGCAGGCCAGCGCCAAGCGCCTGCAGACGGCGCGCACGGAACTCGCCCGCCTGGAAATGCAGATCAACGAGGGGTCGTGGTCGGAACGCAAAACCCAGACCGACACGCTGCTGTTCGGCCTGCGTGAGCGGCTGTGGACGGCCGAGACCGCGGGCCTGGCCGAAGCCGGGCTGGAACGCTGGCTGCGCGACCGCATCGAGAAGGCCGGCTTGCGCGCCGATTCAATCCGTATCCAACGCGCCGCGCTGACCACGAATACCGACAATAAAGACAAGCCCTCGGCCCTGAGCGGCCTGCAGCGTATGACGGCCAAGGTCGTCATGTCCTTCGAACCCGAAGCGGCGGTGAAACTGCTGACCGAGGCCGCGACGTCAGACAAAACTATGGTTGTTGACCGACTTTTGATTCGCGGCGGGCGCAATGCCCTGATTGAAATGGACGTGACCACCATTCTGTCGCTGCCCGAGGCCAGCCGATGAAATTCGCCCTGCCGGAACCTTTGCGCGTTTTTGAGCCCTACCTTGTCCAGATGGGGCCCTATGCGGCTGCGCTGGGCGGGTTCGCGGCCCTCGGCCTTCTGATGGGCGTGATTGAAATCAACACCTCCATCGACAGCAAGCTGTCGAAAGAGCCCTGGTCGCTGCCGCCCACCGCCAAAACGCAAGTGACGCCGCCCGACGAAGACGACATCGCCGCCCGCTTTTGGGTCGAAGGTCCTCAGGCCGCCAAAAAGAAGAAGGTCGAGGAAAAAAAGACCCCGCTCGACAAATGGACCTTCGTCGGCACGGTCGATCACGGCCAAGGCCTTGTGGGCGTGGTCGTGATCGAGGGCAAGGGCGTGCGCAACGTGCGCAGCGGCGAAGCCCTGCCCGACGGCACTAAAATCACCGACGTTTCAGACGGCTCCCTCAGCTTCGAACGCGAGGGCCAAGCCAGAACCATACGCCTGTTTGCGGAGAATAAACCCGAATGACCATGTTCCTCATGTCTCCCCGCGCCGGGCGTTCTGGCCCCCTCTCTCGCGCCGGTCTGCTCGCCACAAGCGTGCTTCTGGCCTCGTGCATTTCCCAGGAGGTGCCGGTCATTCCTGAAGCGATGCGGATCGAAAAGAAGGGCGGCGACTCCCGGGCCATTGATATCGTTACGCCAAACACCGCGAACGTACGCGAGA
>JAEUKM010000210.1 GCA_016793085.1 Rhodospirillaceae bacterium | reverse complement strand
TTCATCACGGTCAAAAGGCCCAACAGCGCGCCGATGACGAGGCAGTCCTTGGCGCGCACCAGTTCGGCGGCGTCGGGGTTGCGCTTCTGCGGCATCATCGACGAGCCCGTGGTGAAGGCATCCGAGAATTTGATGAACCCGAACTGCGGGCTGAACCAGATCACCATTTCCTCGGCCATGCGCGACAGATGCACCGAAAGAATGCTCGCCGCCGCCATGACTTCCAGCGCGAAGTCGCGGTCGGACACCGCGTCCATGGAATTGCTCATGGGCCGGTCGAAGCCGAGCTTGGACGCGGTCAACGTGCGGTCGATGGGGAACGAGGTGCCGCCCAAGGCGCCAGCCCCCAGCGGGCATTCATTCAACCGTTTACGCGCATCGGCCAGGCGGCCCCGGTCGCGGCCGATCATTTCCACGTAGGCCAGCAAGTGGTGCCCGAAGGTGACGGGCTGGCCCACCTGCAAGTGCGTGAAGCCCGGCATGATGGTGCCCGCATGCTCTTCGGCCTTGTCGATCAGCACGCCTTGCAGCTTCTTCAGTTCGCCGTCGAGTTTATCCACGGCGTCACGCGTCCAGAGGCGGAAATCGGTGGCCACCTGGTCATTTCTCGATCTGGCCGTGTGCAAGCGTCCCGCTGCCGCGCCGATGAGGTCCTTCAGCCGGTCCTCGACGTTCATGTGGATGTCTTCAAGCTGATCTTTAAACGGGAAGGTGCCCGCGGCCAGTTCGGCCTCGACTTTCTTCAGCCCCTCGACAATGGATTTGCCGTCCGCACTTGAAATGATCTTCTGGGCGACCAACATCTCGGCATGGGCGATCGAGCCGCGCACGTCCTGGGCGGCCATGCGCTTGTCGAAGGGCAGGGAGATATTGATCTCGGCCATGATCGCGGCGGGCCCGCCCGAGAAACGTCCGCCCCACATCTTGCTCGCCATATGCTACCTTCGCTGACCTTTGCAGATCGTACCTTTTAAGGAGTGACTATGAGCCAATCCCGCTTGATCGTCATTGCGGTTGTTCTGGCCGCGGTGCTTATCACCGCCGTTACGCTGCTGGCAAGCAAACCCGAGCCTGCCCCGGCGCCGCCAGTACCCCCGGCCCCTGCCGCAGCGCCAGCCGCTCCGGCGGCCCCGGCGCCTGGGGAAACCCCCGAGGAAAACAACGCCGTGGAATGGCACGAAAAGCCCGTGGCGGGCCCGCTGGCCACCGTGTTCCAGGACGCCAAGGGGGCCGATGTCACGCTCGCGTCATTCGCGGGCAAGGTCGTGGTGGTGAACTTCTGGGCCACGTGGTGCGCGCCTTGCGTGAAGGAAATGCCGACCCTGAACGCGCTCCAACGCCAGATGGGCGGCGAAAAGCTGCAAGTCATCGCCATTTCACAGGACCGCGAAGGGGAAAAGGTGACGGCCCCCTTCATCGCCAAGAACGAGTGGAAGGACGTGGCCTATTACACCGAGCCCAAGGCGCGCTTTGCCCGCGACGCCCAGATCAGGGGCCTGCCCACCACCATCATTCTGGACAAGACGGGCCAGGAAGTCGGCCGCCTGGAAGGCACCATCGACTGGACGCGGCCCGATGTGATCGAGGCTCTCACCCGTCTGACGGGTGGTTAAGAGCGGGCTGCTAAGAGCGCGCCCAGGCCAAGGGAATGCCGTTGCGCTCGTAGTAGCGCTTGAGCGCCCAGGCCACGGCGATAGCCACGAACGCGCCCGCAATGACATCCGCCGCGTAGTGCACGGTGATGATGAAGCGGCTGGAGGCGACGACGAGCGCGAAGCCCCAGAACACCCAGCGCCCTTTCGGCCACAGGAAACCCAGGGCCACCATGGCCGCCGTGATGGACTGGGTATGGCCTGACGGGAACCCCGCGCTGCGCAGGTCGAGCATGAAGGGCTCGAAGCCGTAGACGCCCTCGTTGAAGAAGAAGCGCGGGCGGTGCCGCCCGAAAGTGATTTTCAGAACGTTGACGATAGTGCCCGACATCATCATGGACACGATGACGAACAGAATGGAGCGCGCTCGCCGCCGCCACTCCCAACTTGCGGCGGAATCGGGACTTTGGCGCGATACCCACAGGGCCGCGATGAAGCCCAAGACGGCGGGCGTATACCAGAAGGCGCTGTTGCCCGCGGCCGTGAGGGTGCGGAACGCGCCCACCCAGGCGTCGTCGCGGAACGCCGCGAAAGTGTTGGCGATGGCGAGGTCCCACCACAGCAGGAACGGCGCGCAGATGATTGCCGTGGCGATGCCCAGGGCCACAATGCCGCGCCAGGGCAGCCAGTCAGGGAAGCCCAGCCGGATCGGCTCGGGCAGCGACACCTGATTGCGTCCGTCGGACTTGAAACGCGGGTCGATGTTCATGGCGGCGCGGCGGCGGTGACGACAACAAGTGTGACCGGGCGGCCACGGCTGTAGTTGTAACCGGAAACCGCATCCAAGCGGACGATATTTTTGCCGACCCCCGCCATAAATTCCGCAAGAGCGGGAAGCGCTGATTCCTCAACTGCCGTGATGGCGCCGGGCGATGCCGCCAGCAGGCTCGCCGCGTGCTCGGGGTTGGTGGTGAGGGTGTCGGTGCCCAACAGAAACACCGCCGAGGGCTCGCCGTAGCCCACCAGAATTGCGGGCCGACCGGGCGCATGGCGCGCCAAAGTTTCGGCCAGGCGTGTACTCAGGTTCAAATCGTCCCAGCGCGGCAGGTTGAACAGCGGCACAGCGGCGAGCAGTAGACCCAAAGCGACCCCCAGCCCGGCAAGGCCCGTCATGGCAACACGCGCGGGCCTCCATTGCGACAGTGCCGAAGCGATCAGCACCGCAATCGCCGGGAACAAGGGCAGGGTGTAGTGGGGCAGTTTGGTGGGGATGAGTTCCAGCACCAGCCAGAACGGCACGATCCAGGCCGTGCACACACGCACGATGGGAGAGGCGCGCTCGCGCCAGGCCGCGAGCGCCGCCAAAGGCAGCGCCAACGACCACGGCCACAACGTGCCGAGGCTCATGAGCAGGTGCGCGCCGGGCCACGCGCCGTGGCTTTCCTGGCCGCCCGTCAGCTTCGGCCACAGGTCTTGCAGAAATGCTGTCTGTGCGGCGCGGATTGCTTCGTCCAAGCCGGTCACGATGGGCCAGGCGAGCATCACCAACAGCGCGAGAGGCACGCCCACAACGGGCTGTAAGGCATTCAGCGGTAAATTTTTATCGGCGATGAACAGCGCGGTGAGGGCCAATACCAGCACCACGGGCAGGATCGGCCCTTTGATCAGTACGCCAACGCCCAGGGCAATCCAGAAGGCGTAGCGCAACACAGGTTTCACAGTCTGCGCTGTGGCGGCGCGCAGCAGGCCCGCGAACACAATCGCACTCATGGCCAGCAGCAGCGCATCGGCCTTGGCCAGGTGCGCTTCAACGGTGGTCAGCAGCGTTGTGGCCAGAATCGCGCCCGCCGCGAAACCCGCGGTTCCGCTCACGGCCCCACCCACGGCCCAAGCCGTCACCATCACCGCCAGCCAGACGCCCAGCACCGAGGGGATGCGGTAGGGCCAGGGCTCCGTCAGCGTCTGGCCCATGACGTTCACGCTGGCCGCTTGCGCCCAGTACGCGCCGATGGGTTTCTTGTCGCGCGGGTCGGCCTGGAAGCGGATGTGGGCGTAATCGCCCGTCTCGATCATCTGCTTGGTGGCCTGCATGAAGCGCGCTTCGTCGCGGTCAACCGGCGGAAGTTGCGCCAGACCCGGCAGGTACAGCACGGCGCAGAGCAGCGTGAGTGCCGCATAAAAAAGACCGCCCGATGCGACATCGAGCGGTCTTGAAAACATTGCGGCGGCAGCGAGTGCGTTAGCGCGTGGGCACCGGCTCGGCGCCCGAATAGTCGTAGAAGCCCTTGCCGGACTTGCGGCCCACCCAACCGGCTTCCACGTACTTCACGAGCAGTGGGCACGGGCGGTACTTGCTATCGGCGAGGCCATCATACAGCACGCTCATGATGGCCAGGCACGTATCCAGGCCGATGAAGTCGGCCAGTTCCAAAGGCCCCATGGGGTGGTTGGCGCCCAGCTTCAGAGCGGTATCGATGGCTTTCACCGAGCCGACACCTTCATACAGCGTGTAGACCGCTTCGTTGATCATGGGGATCAGCACGCGGTTGACGATGAAGGCCGGGAAGTCTTCTGACGACACGGTCTGCTTGCCGAGTCTGGTGGCGAATTCGCGCACGGCTGAGAAAGTGCTTTCCTCGGTCGCGATGCCGCGGATCAGTTCCACCAGCTTCATCACCGGCACGGGGTTCATGAAGTGCAGGCCCATGAAACGCTCGGGGC
>JAEUKM010000182.1 GCA_016793085.1 Rhodospirillaceae bacterium | reverse complement strand
GGAAGGCGAGGTGGGTACGCCCATCGACCCCATGGCCGAAAAGAAGCGCTTGGATGAGAACGCAGCCCTCGGCAAAAAGCCGACCGATGGCGCGACACCTACCATCTCCAAGGGTGGTAAAGTGCTGGGTGTATTCTAAGCACGGCGTGTTCTAAGCCACTTAATCCCGTTTGACCTTTTTCAAGCGGCGCGCCTTCACAGCATTCACGAAAAGCGTGCGGGCTTGATTGTAGAGCCCCTGGCCCAGCAGGCCGTACTCCCATTTCAATGTGTGTCCCGGCACCGGGCGCAGGTCGTAGCCCGGCCATTCGGCGTCATTGGCTTCGTCGCAAATGATCCAGGATTGTTCCCCGTCAAGGCCGAGCAGGCGTTTCGTCTTATCGGGAATCCGGACAGCCAGCGCCTCTTTGTCCGGCTTGCGATGGGTGATGGGCAGAACGACGACACGGACTTCGCCGGTCAACGCCTTGTTATACGCCAGCACAAGGGCGACCGGCCGCTCCTTGCCTTCGTCGTGGCCGCGGCGGTGTTCGTGATGCCAGATGTAATTGAAGCGGATGACCGAGCCCACGCGCGGCGGTGGGATCGGCATGCTATTTTCCGTACTGCGCCTTCTCGATCATCTCCAGCATGTCGTCGGAGATATCCTCCAGGCCCAGGCTGCGGTGCTCAAGGCGGCGCATGGACTGATAGCGTTCGGCCGAAATCAGATACAGTGATTCGCGGCCATGACGCTCAATGGCGACCGGTTCGGTGATGGCCTTCTGGGCCCATTTGCCGAACTCTTTTTGCAGTGTTGTCGCGGATACGCGGGCCATCGCCGGGAGTTCCTGATTTGGCGGGGTAATCCAGATTATCCTAATTTTACAGAAAATCCGGATTTTTGTCAAAACCCTGCATCATAGCGGTTGAATCAGCTGCTGCAGGGCGCCCGAGCCGGGATTGCGCACGATCATGCTGCGCGCGGGCCCGACGCCCGGAATGGCGATGTCGAGCGGTGCGGAGTAAACCTCGCAGCGTAGCGCATCCGCAGCCGCCTGGGTTTCGGCCAGGTTTTTCACCACGAACGCTTGCGCGATATAGCCGATGTGAGGGGCCGCCGCCGTGGCGGCGAGATCGGTGGCCGGGTAGTTGAGCGGCTGGCACAGCGCGATCTTGCCGAACATGTGGTTGCCCTGCACGAACTTCACCGCTGTCTTGGCTTTGGGCGGCAGGCGCAGAAAATGGTTTTGCTCCGGTGCGGCCATCACCACGTCGATCAGAATACCCGACTTGCAGACCTTCTCGGCGAAAGCCACGGCTTTGTCCATGTTGCGTACGCCGTGGGCCGAGGTGACGACCGGTGTAAAGCCCGTCGGCGTACGGCCGTGGGCACGTACATAGGCGTTCATCTGGCCGACGCGGGTGTTGAGATCGGTGGAGGTGAGTTGCACCAGGTTGATGGGCACACCGTCCGGCCCCTCGAAGATCACTTCCGTGGGCGTGCCCGCGGCACTGGACATGACATAGCGCTGCGGATCGGACCAGAACGCATAGCCCTTGGCGGCCAGGCGCTTCGCATCGCCTGCGATGTCGTCAGTATAGAAATTCAAATTCATCAGCCCGAAGATCTGCGTGGCTCCGGCAGGCCGGATGAGTTTGCGTTTGGGCGCCTTGAAGTCCAGTAGCAGCACGCGGCCCGCAGGGCAGCCGGGCAGTTCGCAGAACACTGCTATCGCCTGGCTTCCGGGCGGCAGATGCCACAGTTTTTCGAATGCCTCACCTTCCCAGGTGACCGGTGATGACGTCGTAAGCCCGATGATATCGCGGTAGAAGCTTAAGGATTTCGCCAGATCCGCGACACCAATGACGGCGGCGCTGAGCGGAGCGCCTTCAGGCGCGATAATGTCTCCCACCACGGTCCTCCTTAAGGTCTTGGTCAGACTGAATGTAAGGAGGGAGGTGCGGAAACCAACCGCGCTTCAGCCATCCTGTTCGGGCAGCGAAGGCGGTGCTTCTGCGGTCTCGGCCGGAATCGCCATGCGGTAGACCAGGGCGTACATGGTGGTGGTCAGCCACAAGGTCAGCGCGCCCGCGATGGTGCCCACAAGCTGCACGATGATCTGGGTGCGTTCGGGGGCGGCGGTTTTGGTACGCACGGCCTCAATGAAGTCGGGCAGGGTGCCCGCCAACAGTGCGCCGGCGATAACGGCCACGGCCAGGAAAATAATCATCTGCACGCCCGCCATGGCCCAGCCGTAAGGCTTTGCTGCCATCCAGGCGCGCTGCAAATCCATCTTGCCGCCGGTGGCCACCATGGCGAGCCCGATCGACCAGCGCGACAGGGTCATCAGCAGGATGGCGAGGCCGGCGATGGTCAGCACGATCCCGGCGATGACGCCCGCGACCTCGCTGATGACGCTGATCAGCACCACAAGGGCCACGCCCACGAACACCAAAATCGCGCTCACCAAAGCGGTCATCACCGAAATCAGGAGCATCCAGGCGAAGAAGCGCAATTCCAGCAGCGTCACAGTGAACACAGAGCGCGCCGCCACGGCGTCCGGACCAAATAAAATCGCCCGATACCAGGCGACACAAAAAGGCGCGAAGGCGAGGATGGAGACAAGGCTGATGGCCCAACTGCGGGCGTATTCGGTGAAGCTTTGCGGCGCGACCTCGGTGAAGAACACCACCAGCACCACATTCACCACGATGGGCACCGCGCCGAACTTCAGGGCCGTGGCGCGCCCAGCCCAGCACAGAGATAAAACCTGTTTCAGCGTTCCCCAGACCGGCATGCGTACCCCCAATGTGACCGGGTGAGGTTACAAAAGCTTCATATGCTGTGGAAATCCTGAAATTGCGATTCGGCCTGCCCGGCTTGGCTTTGCCATGGCCCGCCGATGCCCTAGGTTACGGTTCTGTTTCCGACGGATGGATGACACTTTATGTCTGTGCGCGCATTTTCGGCCCCCTTGCTGCTTTCGGCCGTTCTGGCCCTCTTTCCTGCTCTGCTGATACCCAGCCCCGCCTCGGCTGAACTTTACGGCGCGGAAGGCATAACGCTTTCGAACGGTATGCAGGTCGTCGTCATCCCCAATCACCGCGTGCCCGTAGTCTCGCACATGGTCTGGTACCGCACCGGGGCCGCCGACGAGCCGCCGGGCAAGTCTGGCATCGCGCACTTTCTCGAACACCTGATGTTCAAGGGCACGCCCAAGTACCCCGCCGGTCTGATCGACGACATGGTGGCGCGCAACGGCGGCGACCAGAACGCCTTCACCTCGTACGATTTCACCGCCTACTACCAGAACATCGCGGTGGACCGTCTGCCGCTGATGAT
>JAEUKM010000176.1 GCA_016793085.1 Rhodospirillaceae bacterium | reverse complement strand
ATTGGATTGGTGATTTTGCGCGGCGTGAAAGAGCCAAAGCACTAGCTTTTTTGTCTTAGTGCCGGAAGTGGCGCATGCCCGTCAGCACCATGGCCAGGCCCTTGTCGTCGGCGGCCTTGATGACGTCTTCGTCCTTGATCGAGCCGCCCGGCTGAATGACCGCCACGGCCCCGGCTTCGGCGGTGACAAGCAGGCCATCGGGGAACGGGAAGAACGCATCGGAGGCCACGACTGAGCCCACCGTCAGCGCCTCTTTCAGGCCCGCTGCTGCTGCGGCTTCTTTCGACTTGATGTGCGCGATGCGCGCGGAATCGATGCGGCTCATCTGCCCGGCGCCGATGCCCACCGTGGCGCCGTTCTTTACATAGACAATGGCGTTGGATTTGACGTGTTTGCAAACCGTGAAGGCAAACAACAAATCCTTGGTTTGCTGGTCGGTCGGTTTCTTCTGCGTGACGACCTTTAAATCCTTGGCGGCAATGTGGCCGTTGTCGCGGCCCTGCACCAGGTAACCGCCCGCCACATTGCGCACGGTGCGGCCCGCCGCGTGGACATCGGGCATGCCGCCGGTAATGAGCAGGCGTAAATTCTTTTTCTTTGCGAAGATGCTGATCGCATCTTCGCTCGCTTCAGGTGCGATCACCACCTCGGTGAACAACTCGGTGATCTTGGCCGCCGTGGGGCCGTCGATCTTGCGGTTGAGCGCAATGATGCCGCCGAAGGCCGACACCGGGTCGCACATGAGGGCCTTTGAATAGGCTTCCAGGCAGTCCTTGCCCAAGGCGACACCGCAGGGGTTGGCGTGCTTGATGATGGCGCAGGCGGGTTCCGAGAACTCGGCCACCAGTTCAAAGGCCGCATCGGTGTCGTTGATGTTGTTGTAGCTGAGTTCCTTGCCCTGGATCTGCTGGGCGGTGGCCACACCCGGGCGTTTCTCATCGGTGACGTACAGCGCCGCCGTCTGGTGCGGGTTTTCGCCGTATCGCAGGGTTTGCTTCAAACTTCCGCCGAAGGTGAGGCGGCGCGGGTATTCGTCCTTCAGCACACCCGCAAACCAGGTGGAGATGGCGGCATCATAAGCCGAGGTGCGTGCATAGGCCCGCGCGGCGAGCACGCGGCGGAGATCATCGCTGACCGCACCCTTGTTGGCCTTCATGTCTTCCATGACGCTCGGGTAGTCCCCCGCATCCACCACCACGGCCACGCCGGCGTGGTTTTTGGCCGCCCCTCGAATCAAAGCCGGACCGCCGATGTCGATGTTTTCGATGCAGGTGTCGAAATCGGTCGTCGTGGCGACGGTTTTTTCAAACGGGTAGAGGTTCACCACCACGAGATCGATGGGCGCGATGCCGTGCTGCTTCATGGCCGCTTCGTGCTCGGCGTTGCCGCGAATACCCAGAAGCCCGCCGTGAACTTTCGGATGAAGCGTCTTCACCCGGCCGTCCAGCATTTCCGGGAAGCCCGTGAAGTCGGCCACTTCCTTCACCGGCAGTTTGGCGTTGCGGATCGCCGCCGCCGTGCCGCCCGTGGAAATCAGTTCCACACCCAGGCCGTGCAGGAATGTGGCGAATTCGATGAGACCGGTTTTGTCGGAGACGGAAAACAAGGCGCGGCGGACGGCGGGAGCGGGCATGAACACCTCGGGGACCAGGGGCGGGATAGTGGGCAAGACGGTGGGCAGCGGCGGCGGGAAGGCCCGCCATGTAGCACACCGCCGAGTCGGGGAAAACCGGCCAGAAATGGCGGTTTTCCTGGGCTTTACGCGGCGGCCCGATAGACCCAGGCCCCATCGGCGCGGCTGGTGCGGACCACCTGCCCCTCAGCCATGAGGTAGTTGAGATGCGCGACCGTTTCGCCCAGGGCAAAGAATGTTTGGTGCGCATCCAGCGTGCGCGGGAACAGCGCCGCCATAACCTTGAAGGCCGTGACCGGAGATGCAGCAGCGGGCGCAGCACAGGCGGTGCGGGCCGCCTCCAGCCGATCGTGGTGATGGGCGATCAGCGCCTCAATGCGGGTATGGAGGCCATGAAACGGCATGCGGTGCGAGGGCAGCACCAATGTGTCCTCGGGTAGGTCGCGGAACCGCGCGAAGCCGTCGATGAACAGCTTCAGCGGGTTGGCGTCGGGCGTGTAGGGCGAGACGCTGATGTTGGGCGAGATTTGCGGCAGAATCTGATCGGACGAGATCAGCACTTTGCTTTCGGCGTTGAACAGCGTCACCAGTTGCGGCGCGTGGCCTTCGCCGATGGTAATGCGCCACGCAAGACCGCCCGCCATAATTGGGGCCGTGGGGTCGATGGCCACGATGGCCTCGGGGACCGAGGACACCAGGCTTGGGATTTTACCGCGCTGGGCCGCGGCGGTACGGGCCACCTCTTCAGGAATACCGCCGCTGATGAGGTAGCCGATGAGCTTTTCGATCAGCGTGTCGTTCTGCTGGCCGTGCCAGAGCTTGGCGGCGTCATACTCGCGCGGGGTCATGTGCACGGCGATGCCGTACTCACGTTTCAGCCAGCCGGCGAGGCCCATGTGGTCCGGGTGGAAGTGTGTGCAGATCAGGCGTTCGATGGTTTTGCCCGCCAGGGGACCAGCGAAAATTTGGCCCCACAGCTCGCGCGTGGCCGAAGTGTCCACGCCTGTGTCGACCAAAGTAACCGCATCACCGTCGCCCAGAACCCAGAGATTGATGTGATTAAGCGCGAAAGGTAGCGGCATGCGCAGCCAATTCACGGCAGGGGCCACTTCGATCAGCTGGCCCGGGGCGGGCGCATCGGTGAACGGGTACTGTACCAAGGGAGTCTTACGACGACTTGACGATACTGAGGTGCGGCTTGGTGGGCGCGTGCGGCGTGCGGCGCATTTCGGGCACCAGGGCGCCGACGACCTCCAGGGCCGCGTCTTCATCGCGTTTGCGGCAGGCGTCTTCGAGCATGTGAAGCTTAGAGGTGATGACCGCGTGATCGACCACCCGCGGCCGGGCAATCAGAATCCCCTCTTGCCCCGTGGGCAGGGGCGGCTCATCGCCGTGGAACAGTTCCTCGTACAGTTTTTCGCCGGGGCGAAGCCCGGTGATCTTGATATCGATATCGACACCTAAGGTTTTGCCCGCGAGCCTGATCATCTGCTTGGCCAGGTCCATGATCTTCACCGGCTGGCCCATGTCGAGGACATAGATGGCCCCTTGGTCTTTGCGCGCCGTACCCAGGGCGCTGGCCTGCAAGATCAATTCCACCGCTTCGCGCGGCGTCATGAAGTAACGTTGAATGTCGGGGTGTGTGACCGTCAGCGGCCCGCCGGTTTCAAGTTGCTTCTGGAACAGCGGCACCACCGAGCCTGCCGAACCCAGGACGTTGCCGAAGCGCACGGTGATGAACTGGGTGGCCGACTGACGCAGGTCTTCGGCCTGGCAGATGATTTCCGCGATGCGCTTGGAGGCCCCCATGACGTTGGCCGGGTTCACAGCCTTGTCGGTGGAGACCAGCACCATGGAGCGCACCTGCGTGGAAATGCAGGCCTCGGCCACGTTGCGCGCGCCGAGCACGTTGGTATGCAGGCCTTCCAGCACGTTCGTTTCCACCAGAGGCACATGCTTCAAGGCCGCGGCATGAAACACCAGATCTGGTTTTTCTCTGGCGAAGATATCTTTCAAACGCGCGGCATCGCGCACGTCGGCCAGGATGGTGCTCATGGACTGGTTGGGCCGCCAGTCGCGGATTTCGCGGTCGATGGTGTAGAGGTTGAACTCGCCGTGATCGAGCAGCGCCAGATGATTGGGTCCGATGGCGACGATCTGGCGCACCAGTTCCGAGCCGATGGACCCGCCCGCGCCCGTGATCAAGACCCTGCGGCCGCGGATCAGGTTGGCCATGGCGGCGCGGTCCAGACTCATCTGCGGGCGGCCCAGGACATCGTTGATGGCCACGGGGCGGGGCTTCAGGGCCACGTCATCGTAATCGCGCAGTTCGGCGGCGGGCGGCACGCGGGCGAGCGTGCAGCCGTGCGCTTCGGCCACATCCAGGAAGTGCGTCAGCTCCGCACCGCTGACTTTTTGGCGCACCACCACGATTTTTTCGGGCTTTAAGCCCCGCCGCGCGAGTTTGACGATAATGGTGGACAAGTCCGCATCGCGCCCCAGCACTTCCACGCCCTGGATAAGCTGGCCGACGCGGCCGGGCACGGCGGTGACCATGCCCAGGATGTTGTAGCCTGCGTTGCGGGTTTTCTGTACGGCGCGCAGGAACTGCTCGGCCTCGGGGCCAGCGCCCACCACCAGAATAGGCGTGCCTTCGCCCGATGTGCGCCACACGCCGGCGAACTGGCGGTCGCGCGCCACGCGCACGATCAGCCGGGGCCCGGCCAGGAACAGCACCAGCACAAACCAGGCGATGACCGGCAGCGAGCGGGGGAAAGATTCCAGACGGGTGGCCAGGAACAGGACCGGCAGGAACACGAGGATAGTCAAACTGGCCGAGCGCAGGATGTTGGCGGCATCCTTGGTCGAGACGTACTCCCACACGTGGCGGTACAGACCCGTGAACAGGTAGACCGCCGCCGCCACCCCGGCGAAAGCCGCGGCCGTTTGATAAAGGCCGATGTTGTCCCAGCCCGCATCCAGCCCCAAGCGCAGGCCATAGGCCGTGAGGAACGCCAGGAAGGCCATGGCGACGTCGTGCCCGAAGGCCAACAGGTTGCGCGGCTGGAAAAGGGTTTTCACGAGGGGGTACACGTTCATTAAATCGAGGGTTCATCATAGCCCAGGCCCGGACCTAAGGCGAATCCGGGGGCTCGAATCCGGCCGCAAAAGCAAGGGGATGGGGTTTCCGGGGCAGGCTTTTAAGTTTAGAACACGGCAAGAGAATGACGCATCGCGCCGGGAAGGGTTCATGGCCGACAAAGTTGCACTGATTACGGGCGTTACGGGGCAGGACGGCGCCTACCTGGCCGAGTTGCTGCTGAACAAGGGCTACATCGTTCACGGCGTGAAGCGCCGTTCGTCCTCGTTCAATACCGGGCGCATCGACCACCTCTACCGCGATGTTCATGAAACCGGTGTGCGCCTGTTCCTGCACTACGGCGACATGACGGACGCCACCAACCTGATCCGGCTGGTGCAAGAGGTGCAGCCCGACGAGATCTACAACCTCGCCGCCCAAAGCCATGTGCAGGTGAGCTTTGAAACGCCAGAATACACCGCCAACTCCGATGCGCTTGGCACGCTGCGGGTTCTGGAAGCCATGCGCATCCTGGGCCTGAAGGACAAGACGCGCTTTTATCAGGCCTCCACCTCCGAGCTTTACGGCAAGGCCCAGGAAGTGCCGCAGAGCGAGACCACGCCGTTCTATCCGCGCAGCCCCTACGCGGCGGCGAAGCTGTACGCCTACTGGATCACGGTGAATTACCGCGAGGCTTACGGCTACCACGCTTCAAATGGGATTTTGTTCAACCACGAAAGCCCCTTACGCGGCGAAACCTTCGTGACCCGCAAGATCACTCGCGCCGTGGCTTCCATCGAGAAAGGCCTGCAGGACAAGGTGTATCTCGGCAACCTGGACGCCAAGCGCGACTGGGGCCATGCGCGCGATTTCGTGGAAGGCATGTGGATGATCCTGCAGCAGCCCAAGCCCGACGATTATGTGCTGGCCACCGGACAGACGCAGACCGTGCGCGAGTTCGTGGAATTGGCGTTCAAAGAAGTGGGCCGCACCATCGAATGGAAGGGCAAGGGCGTGGAGGAAAAAGGCATCGACAAGAAAACCGGCAAGGTGCTGGTGGAAATTGATGCGCGCTATTTCCGCCCGACCGAGGTGGACTTGCTGCTGGGTAACCCGGCCAAGGCCAAAAAGGTTCTGGGCTGGACGCACAAGACCAGCCTGAAGGACATGGTCAAGGAAATGGTGGCCAGCGACCTGGAAGCCGTTGTCTCCGAGGCGGCGCGCTTCGCCCGGCACGAACAGTAAACACACCGCATGAGTTTCTCGATCACAGGCAAGCGCGTCTGGGTGGCGGGCCACACCGGCATGGTGGGCGGGGCCCTGGTGCGCCGCCTGGCCACGGAGAATTGCGAGATACTGAAAACCACGCGCGCTGAGCTTGATTTAACGCGCCAGGCCGACGTGGAAGCCTGGATGGCGGCGCATAAACCGCACGCGGTGATCATCGCTGCCGCCGTGGTGGGCGGCATCCATGCCAACGACACGCGACCCGTGGAATTCCTGAACGCCAATCTGCAGATTCAATCCAACATCATCGTCAATGCGCACAAAGTGGGCGTGGAGAAACTGCTGTTCCTGGGCTCAAGCTGCATCTACCCGCGCTTAGCGCCCCAACCCATCAACGAGGATGCGCTGCTGACGGGCCCGCTGGAGCCCACCAACCAGTGGTACGCCATTGCAAAAATCGCGGGCGTGAAGCTGTGCCAGGCCTACCGGCGCGAATATCAAAAAGATTTCATCAGCGCCATGCCGACCAATCTGTACGGTCCGGGCGATAATTTCGACCTTGCCTCCAGCCACGTCTTGCCCGCCCTGATCGTCAAGGCGCACCGCGCCAAGCAGAGCAATGCCGCCAGTCTGGAGCTGTGGGGCTCGGGCAAGCCCATGCGCGAATTCCTGTACGTGGACGACCTGGCCGATGCATGCGTGTTTCTATTGAAGAATTATTCCGGCGATGTGCCCTTGAATGTCGGCTACGGCTCGGATGTGACCATCCGCGATCTCGCAGCACTTGTGGCCGAGGTGGTGGGGTTCAAGGGCGGGTTTACGTTCGACGCCAGCAAGCCTGACGGCACGCCGCGTAAATTGCTGGACTGCGGGCGCATCAATGCGTTGGGCTGGACGGCCAATGTGAATTTGCGCGACGGCATCGCCAAGACATACGAGTGGTATAAGATCCACGCAGCGTAACGCATGACAACTTTAGCCGACATTCTTGCACCCATAGGCGAAGCGGATTTCTTCGCCGATTACTTCGGCGAACGCTTTGTGCATATCCCGGCAGGAGCAACGCCCAAGTTCCCGAACCTGATGGGCTGGGCGCAGTTGAACGCGCTGATGTCGCAAAGTGCCTTGTGGACGCGCGAAACCTTCCTGATGACCCTGAACAAGGAACAGGTGCACCCCAGCCAGTATTGCCGCGTGCGGGACTTGCGCGGCGAGAAGGCCATGACGCCCGACCCGGCCCGGGTGATGGAGATGGTGAAACGCGGGGCGACCTTGAACCTGCTGTACATCGATTCCACGACACCCGAGCTGCGGGGGCTGGGCAATGCCTTCCGCGATGCGCTTGGCATGTACACCCAGGCCAACCTTTACTGCTCGTGGGCGGGGGTGCAGGCCTTTCAGGCCCACTGCGACCCGCACGATGCCTGGGTGTTCCACACCGAGGGCGAGAAGCGCTGGCGGGTTTACTCCGGCCGGGCCGACACCCCCATCAGGCATGACATGTTCGACCGGCTGATGACCCAGCCAAAGCCGGAGGAACGCGGCGACCTGGTAGCCGAGTTTGTGATGAAACCCGGTGACGTGCTGTACATTCCGCGCGGCGTCTACCACGAGGCCCTGGCGGTGACGCCGGGCACCGTGCACGTTACCTTCGGCTGCTTCGGCACCGTGGGGTTGGACCTCCTCAACGTGCTGTGGCCCCTGCTGGTACGCGACCGTGAGTTCCGCGCTTTCCTGCCGCGCCTGACGGACCCCAAGGGCGAACAGGCCTGGGGCAAGCGCCTGAAGGACCTGGGCCAGAAACTGGGCCAGGCCGCCGCCAGCGCCGAAGTTCAGGAGGCCTTGAAGGCCTACGCCAAGGACCGGGCCCGGACCGCGGCTAACTACGATCTACCCAAGCGCTCTTAAACCAAACGGTCCAGAGCGGGCTTGTATTGCGCCAATATATATGAGCCTTGATCGTCCTTCGGGCAGCGCCTAGAAGGACCGTCATGCAAATTTACCTGCCCATCGCCGAAATGTCGGTGAATGTCTTCGTGCTGCTGGCGCTGGGCGGCGGGGTCGGGTTGCTCTCGGGCATGTTCGGTGTCGGCGGCGGGTTTCTGATCACGCCGCTTTTGGTTTTTCTGGGCGTGCCCGCCCCCGTGGCCGTGGGCACCGGCGCCAACGAAATCGTCGCCACCTCCGTCTCCGGCGTTGTCACCCAGTTGCGGCGCGGCAATGTCGACCTGCGCATGGGCACGGTCCTGACCGCGGGCGGGTTTTTGGGTTCAGGCTTCGGCGTGTGGCTGTTCTCGATTTTAAAGCAGGTGGGCCAGATCGACCTCGTGATCGGGCTTTGCTACGTGATCTTTCTCACCATCATCGGCGGGCTGATGACCTGGGAAAGCCTGCCCGGCACCATCAGGCAGCGCACGACGACCACGGCCCCCCTGCCGCAGACACGCGCCGGCCGCCACACCTGGATTCACGGCCTGCCCTTCAAGATGCGGTTTCACAAATCGAAGCTGTACATCTCGGCCATCGTGCCCTTGGGCCTGGGCTTTCTGGTGGGCATTCTGGCCGCCCTGATGGGTGTCGGCGGCGGGTTCATCATGGTGCCGGCGATGATCTACATCCTTGGCATGCCGACCACTGTGGCCATCGGAACGTCGCTGTTCCAGATCATCTTCGTCACCGCCAACACCACCTTCCTGCAAGCGGTAGTGAACAATACCGTGGATGTGGTGCTGGCCCTGCTGCTGCTGGTGGGTGGCGTCATCGGCGCGCAGGTGGGCACGCGCATCGCCATGAAAATGCGCAACGAGCAACTGCGCCTGCTGCTGGCCTTATTTGTGCTGGCCATGGCCGCACAGTTGGCCTTCGACCTTATCCGCACGCCGGCAGATATTTTCTCGTTCACCGGTGGCGAGCGATGAGAAAAGTTCTGATCGCCGCGCTGATGTTTTTTGGCTGTGCTGCCACAGCCAAGGCGCAGGAGGCGCCCCTGGTGGCCGACGTATCGGAGAATCTGGTGGCCATCACCACCGGTTTCACGGGCAAGGAAGTGCTGCTGTTCGGCGCCACCGACGGCCCCGGCGATATCGCCATCGTGGTGAAGGGGCCCTTACGCGAAATCACGCTGCGTAAGAAAGACCGCGTGGGGCCGGTATGGGTGAACACCCAGTCCGTCAAGTTCCGCGACGTGCCCTCGTTCTACCGCATCGCCTCATCACGTCCGCTGGAGGAATTCGCCCCGCCCAACCTCTTGTCGCGCTTTCAGATCGGCACCGAGAATCTGCGCCTGGAAACCGCCGATGGCGCCGACGTAAAGCCCGAAGACCTGGCCGAAT
>JAEUKM010000155.1 GCA_016793085.1 Rhodospirillaceae bacterium | reverse complement strand
TCGCCGGGGGATACGCGTTGCAGTGTCTGGCCGCTGATGACGTCGGGACCGATCTTGCGGGACATAATAACCCTCCTTGCCCAAGACGGCTGGGGTGGGTGTGCGGTCCCTGAACTGCGGGATCACGACAGACCCCAGTCCGGCAAAGTCTGCGCGCTGGCTTGCGGGTGGGTCAAGCCAAAAGCCTAACCCATTGATTAAGCGGCTTTATTCGCGGCCTGAAGGCCGTGGCGCGGCGGCGTGACCTTGATCAGGGTCAGTTGGTTGCGCTGGCGTCGCAACACTTCAAAGCGGAACCCGTGGAACAGGAACTTCTGTCCCGGCTCGGGGATGGTACGCGATTCATGCAAGACCAGCCCCGCCAGTGTCGAGGCCTTGTCGTCGGGCAAATCCCAGTCGAGTTCGCGGTTGAGATCGCGCAAGGTGACGCTGCCGTCGATCAAGACGGCGCCATCGGCCTGCAGCCGCACGCCCGCCACGGGCAGATCGTGCTCGTCGCGGATGTCGCCGACGATTTCCTCGATGATGTCCTCTAGCGTGACAATACCCATCAACGCGCCGTATTCGTCGACCACCAGGGCGAAGTGTTCGCGCCGGGCGCGGAAGGCGTTCATCTGGTCCAAGAGTTTCGTTGTATTCGGGATGAACCAGGGCGGGGTCGCCAATGCAACGACGTCCACCTGCTCGGGCGCGCCCGCCGCCGATTCAATGGCGCGCAGCAGGTTCTTGGCGTGCAGTACACCGACGATGTTGTCGGGCTGCTCGCGCCACAAGGGAATGCGCGAGTAGGGGCTGGCGGCCACCTGCTCGATGATGTCGGCAATGGGCAGGTCAGCGTCCAGTGTGACTACCTTCTTGCGGTGAACGATGATCTCGCCCACTTCCACGTCGGTCAGGTCCAGCACGCTGCGCAGCATGGCGCGCTCGTGCCGCACTTCCTCCTTGATGTCCTTGTCGGCCATTTGCAGTTCGATGGTGCCGCGCAACTCGGCCAGGATCTGCTGGGCCGAACGCGACGATCCGGCGGTCAGGCCGAACATGCGCAATGCGCCGTTGACGAAATACTCCACCGCGATGTTGAAGGGGTGAAAGATCGCCACCAGCACCGACATCACGCCGCCCGTATACAGCGCCACGGTGGTTGTATGTAACAGCGCATACGTCTTGGGCAGGATTTCGCCGTAGATGACGACCAGCACCGTCATGATGGCGGTGGCGTAGAACACGCCTTCGTCTCCAAACGCCTCGATCATGGCGCTGGTGGTCAGCGCCGAGGCCAGGATGTTGACGAGGTTGTTGCCGAGCAGCACGGTCGAAATCATGCGCTCGCGGTGATCCAGAAGCCGCGTCACCGTGCCCGCGCGCTTGTCGCCGTCTTCGTGCAGTTGGTGGAGCAAGGGTTTCGAGGCCGCCGTCAGCGCCGTCTCCGCCGCCGACAAGAATGCCGCGACGGTGAGCAGGATCAGGATGGTGATGGCAATCGCAATCATGGCGGTTCTCTCAAGGGCTCCATAGGAAAACACATGCCGCGTGTTCAGCCGCGGGCCGTCGGTCGTAGATCAGGCGTTCAGCGCCGCATCAAGGGTGTCGCGCAGTTTCGCCTCGGGCACGTCGGTGGTGGTAAACGCCTGTCCGATGCCTCGCGCGAGAATGAATGTAATGGCCCCGTCGGCGACTTTCTTGTCCTGGGCCATATGGCTCAGTAATGCGTCCGTGGTGATCTTGCCCTTAGGCCCGCGTTTGGGCGGGCTGACAGGCAGGCCGACGTTGGCCAGATGCGTCTTGGCGCGGGCGGCGTCGGCGGCGGGGCACAAGCCCATGCGCGCGGACAGATCGAACGCCAGCACCATGCCGATGGCCAC
This sequence comes from Rhodospirillaceae bacterium, assembly GCA_016793085.1. Taxonomy (GTDB): domain Bacteria; phylum Pseudomonadota; class Alphaproteobacteria; order Rhodospirillales; family Rhodospirillaceae. The sequence continues at coordinate 659 of JAEUKM010000155.1, read as the reverse complement.
GGCCTCGCCGTGCAGCAATCCGTCGCCGTAACCCATCTCGGCTTCCAGCGCGTGGCCGAAGGTGTGGCCCAGGTTCAGAAGCGCGCGCACGCCGTTTTCTTTTTCGTCTTCGCCGACAATCTTGGCCTTGGCCTTGCAACTGGCGGCGATGCAGTGCGTCAGAGCCGCCTGATCGTTGCCGCCGAGGTTAAGTGCGCTGGTTGCGTTCTGTTCCAGCCAGGCGAAGAACGCAGCATCGCCCAGAAGGCCGTACTTCGCCACTTCGGCGTAGCCCGCCAGAAGCTCGCGGCGCGGCAGGGTGGAGAGGACGTCGGTATCGGCCAGCACCAGGCGCGGCTGATGGAAACTGCCCACCAGGTTTTTCCCGGCGGCGGTGTTGATGCCGGTCTTGCCGCCCACGGAACTGTCCACCTGGGACAATAATGTGGTTGGAATCTGCACGAAATCGACACCGCGCAGAAGAATGGAGGCGGCGAACCCGGCCAAGTCGCCGATCACACCGCCGCCCAAGGCGACGATCATGGTCTTGCGCTCGCACTTGGCGGCCAGCATCGCATCCAGAATGCGCGCCAGGTGCTCGACACTTTTGCTGGCTTCGCCCGCGGGCACGATGACGTGATCGGACTTGATGCCCGCCTGCATCAGGGTGGTGGCAAGCT
>JAEUKM010000084.1 GCA_016793085.1 Rhodospirillaceae bacterium | reverse complement strand
TCTTTCACGCCGCGCAAAATCACCAATCCAATACCTAAGAACACCAGCACGGTAGCCAGGCCCCAGCGCTGATTGCCGGTGGCCGCCGTGCCCCAGGCGACGGCCAGGGGGCCCAGAAAGGCCACGGCTTTGCCCGTCAGCGCGAACAGGCCGAACATTTCCGTGCGGATTTCTTCGGGGGCTAGGCGCGCCATCATGGTGCGGCTCGCGGCCTGCACGGGCCCGAAGAAGGTGGAGACGATCAGCGCCCAGGTCCAGAACCAGGCCTTGTCCGGGGCCGATAACGTCAGCGCGCCGAACACGATGACCGCCGCCACACTGATGACAATGGTGCGCTTCGAGCCCAGGCGGTCATCCACACAGCCGAACACGGCGGCCCCCAGCCCGGCGGTGACGTTGAGCGCGATGCCGAGCTGGATCACCTCGGCCACCTCCATGCCGAAGGTGCCCGCCGCGAAAATGCCGCCGAAGGCGAAAATGGTGTTCACGCCGTCGTTGTAGAACGTCCGCGCGATCAGGAAGCGCACGATGTCGGGGTACTCGCGCGCTTTTTTAATCGTCTCGCGCAATTGCTTCAGCCCGTTCCTCACCGCCTGCCCGATGGGCTGATGGTGCAGGGTGTCGTCCTTCACCCACAGGAAGAAGGGCAGCGAGAACACCGCAAACCACACGGCGACGATCAAGGTGGTGGCGCGCACATCGCCCGCCGGAACGGCATCCAGCCCGAACGGCGCCGGCTCGGCCTGAATGAACCCGAACAGCGCGAGCGCCAGGCACAGCAATCCGCCCGCGTAGCCGCAGCCCCAGGCCCAGCCCGAGATGCGGCCCAGCTTGTTTTGCGTGGCCACAGACGGCAGCAGCGCGTTGTAGAACACCTGGCCCACTTCAAAGCCGATGTTGGCGATGACCACCACGGCCAGAATCCAGATCACGCTGTCGGCCTTGGGTTCGGCGAACCACAACAGCGCCGCGGCGATGACGGTAAGCCCCGAGCAGAGGGCCACCCATACTTTGCGCCGGCCCGAGTAGTCGGCAATGGCCCCGACAATGGGGCTGATGAGGGCAATCAACAGGGCCGATAAACCTTGGGCCGTCCCCCACCAGGCCGTGCCTTGTTCCGGCGTGGGCGCGACGCCTTGGGTGAAGTAAGTCGCAAAAACAAAGGTGATAACGACAGTAACGTAGGCCGAATTGGCAAAGTCGAACAGGCACCAGCCCAGCACGCCACGCTTGCGGGTGGGGCCTGGACCACTCATGCGCGCTTGGCCTTCGCGGTTTTAGCCACGGCATCCAGAATGCGCCAAGCCACGCGCATGGACTTCAATGCATGAGCGGCCGTGACACGCGGGGGCTGCTTGGTCGTCACCGCACTCAGGAAGTCGGCGATCTCGGCGCGCAGGGCGTCGTGCGGCGTGACGGCCAGGGTCTGCGTGGCGTTGCCGTGTGTTTTCATCACCGTGCGGTTCATGAAATCCAGCACATATGTATGCGCCTTGGTCGTCAGTTTCAGTTCACGCACGCGGTTGTCGGCCTTGCGGTTGGCGGCCACGCGCGCCACTGTTCCGTCGGTAAAGCGCAAGGTGGCGTTCACATAGTCATCGGGCGCGCCCGCAGCGTCCACGGCTACGACCTCATCTGTCTTCAAGGCCAGCATCACATCGAGGTCATGGATCATCATATCCGAGACCACGTCCACCGGCACCTGGCGACCCGAAGCAGGACTAAAGCGGCGCACATCGATCGACGTTACATCGGCGCTTTGAATGCCGTCCGCCAGCAGCGCCTCGGCGGCGGGGTTGAAGCGCTCCACGTGGCCGACGGCGACAACGGCGTTGGTTTTGGCCGCCGCCGCCATAATGGCCTGCGCGTCGGCCTCGTTCAGCGCGAGCGGCTTTTCGATCAGGCAGGGAATGCCCACGTTCAGCAGTGGAATGGCCGTAACCGCATGAACATCGGGCGGCGTTGCGATAATCGCGGCATCTACAGCACCCAGCAGGCTCTCGGCATTTGCAAAACCGGGGCAGCCGAATTGTTTGCCGATCTCCTCGGCGTGGATGTGGCGCACATCGGCCACCGCGGTTAGTTTGGCCATGGCCAGGTCGGCGACGGCGCGCACATGGTGCATCCCCATGGGGCCCAAGCCTACCACGCCCAGCCGCAGTGGAAGGTGCGGGGCGTTCATGCCCGCTAGCCGACGGCCTTGGCCACGGCGGCGACAATGCGGTCCTGGTCGCTCTCGGACAAGTACGCATGCATGGGCAGGCTTAACGCTTCCAGCGCCAGTTCTTCGGTGACGGGCAGGCCGCCTTCGACGCTCGGGAACATGCGGTAGGCGGGCTGCGTATGAATCGGGCGCGGGTAGAACAGCGCTGTCGGAATCTTCTCGGCCGCAAGGGTCGAGACAATCGCACCGCGCTTTTTCGACTTGATGGTGTACTGCGCCCAGACCGATGTTCTATCGCCGCGGATGACGGGCGTTTCCACCACATCTTTCAACAGCGCCGTGTAGCGCGCGGCGATGCGGTTACGCTCAACACATTCCGCATCGAAAATATTCATCTTCTCCAGCAGCACGGCGGCCTGGATGGTATCCAGCCGCGCAGTCAGGCCGATGCATACATTCTCGTTGCGGTCCTTGCCCTGGCCGTGCACGCGGATGTGCGTCATGCGCTGGTGCAGGTCGGCATCGTCGGTGAACACCGCACCGCCGTCGCCGTAGCAGCCCAAGGGCTTGGAGGGATAAAAGCTGGTGGCGCTCACTTCGGCCAAATTGCCCACGCGCTTGTTCTTGTAGCCCGCGCCATAGCTTTGCGCCGTGTCGGCCAGCACCCACACGCCCTCCTTGGCGCAGAGGGTGTTGATCTCGTCCATGTCGGCAGGCTGGCCGAACAGATCGACCGGGATCACCACGCGCGGATGAAGGCCCAAACCCCGCGCGGTATATATGGCGCGCTCCAGGCTTTTCACATCCATATTAAAGGTGTCGCGCTTCACATCGACGAATACGGGCGTGGCGCCGGCAAGCACCGCTACTTCTGCTGTCGCGGTGAAGGTGAACGAGGGCACGAACACCGCATCGCCGGGGCCCACACCCTTGGCCATCAGCGGAATCAAAAGGGCTGTGGTGCCGCTGGAGCAGCTCAGCACGTACTTGGCGCCGCAATGCTCGGCCAGGCGGCGTTCCAGGGCCGTGACCTCGGGGCCCATGACGAACCCGCCGTGGGCCAGCACTTTCTGGATGGCGGCATTTACCGGCGCTTCGATGCGGCGGCGCTGGGCTTGCAGGTCGATGAACGGAATCGGTTTGGGCTCCGCATCGGTTTTTGAAACCCCGGCCGGGGCGGCGGCAGGCGCGGATGCTGTATCGGGCATTCTTCTTGGTCTTTAATGTCTTGGTTTTTAAGCGGGGCCAAAGCGGCGGGGTTGGGCCGAGTAGATTGTCGGGGCAACCTACTCGGACCGGCCATTAATGAAAAGACTTTGACGAAAAAATGGCGGTGGACGGCCCTGGGGTTCGGGGGTATCTCCGGCTATGCTTGCGGCATAAATCATGACCGAAACTCCTGCAGTTGATCAAAAGCCCGGCGTCTGGCGCCGTCTCATCCAAGACGCGGTGATGCCCTACCTCGGCCAGTTCCTGCTGGCGGGCATCTGCATGCTGGTGGTGGCGGCCTCCACGGCGGCGCTGGCCTGGCTGATGGACCCCGTGGTCAACAAGGTCTTCGTGGAACGGCGCGGCGATCTGCTCTGGGCCGTGGGCCTTGCGGTCTTTGCCAGCTTCGCCTTCAAGGGTGTCGCCGCCTACGGCCAGTCCATCATCATGACCCGCGTGGGCCAGAGCATCTTGACCGATCTGCAGAACAAATTGTTCCAGCACATCCTGGCGATGGATTTGGCCTTCTTCGCAGTCAACAAAACCGGCGCGCTCATCTCGCGGCTGACGACCGACATCAACTCCATGCGCCAGGCGGTGTCTACCGCGCTCACGGGCCTGGGCCGCGAGGTGCTGTCGGTGATTTTCCTCATCGGCGTCATGTTCTATCAGGACTGGCTTCTGGCCACGATCGCCTTCGTGGTGTTCCCGCCCACGGTCATTGGCGTCACGGGTCTGGGCCGCCGCTTACGCAAGGTCACGGCCAACACGCAAGCCCAGACCGGCCAGTTCATGACGCTGGCCGAGCAAAGCTTCACCGGCATCCGCGTGGTCAAGGCCTACGGGCTCGAGGCTTATGAAGCCGCGCGCGTGAAGGTTATCACCACAACCATTCGCAATCTCATCATCGGTGCGGAACGCATCAAAGCCATCGCCAGCCCCTTGATGGAAACCTTCGGCGGTGTGGCGGTTACGGTCATCATCATCTATGGCGGTTGGCGCGTGATCGACGGTGTGACAAGCGCTGGCGCGTTCTTCTCGTTTATCACAGCACTTCTCATGGCCTACCGGCCCATGAAAGCATTGGCGAATGCGAATGCCCAAGTAAACGAAGGCCTGGCCGGGGCCGAGCGGCTTTATGGTCTGCTGGATGTGTCGCCCGCCGTGGCCGATGCCGCCAACGCCCAGCCGCTGCGTGTCACGCATGGTGAAGTCGCCCTAGATAACGTCTCGTTCTCCTACGGCGAAGGTATCGCAGCGCTGAACGGCCTCAGCTTCACTGCGCCCGCCGGAAAAACAACGGCGCTTGTGGGTCCTTCGGGGGCGGGCAAAAGCACCATCTTCAATCTGCTGCTGCGCTTCTATGAAGCGCAAGGCGGCAAGGTGCGCATCGACGGTCAAGATATCGGAAACGTTGCTCTTGCTTCTTTGCGCAACGCCATCGCCTTCGTCGGGCAGGATGTGGTGCTGTTCGACGACACGGTGCGCGCCAACATCGGCTATGGCAATCCTAATGCCGACGAAGCGGCCGTCATCGCCGCCGCCCAGGCCGCCGGTGCGCACGAATTTATTCTGGGCTTGCCTCATGGATACGACGCCGTGGTGGGCGAGCGCGGTCAGTCCTTGTCGGGCGGCCAAAGACAAAGAATCGCCATCGCCCGCGCGCTGTTGAAGGATGCGCCCATCCTGCTGTTGGATGAGGCTACCAGCGCGCTCGACACCGAAACCGAACGCCAGGTGCAGGCGGCCCTGGAACGCCTCATGCAGGGGCGGACAACTTTGGTGATCGCGCATCGGCTGTCCACCGTCGCCCATGCGCACCAGATCTGCGTTATCGACCAGGGCCGGGTCATCGACCAGGGCCCGCACGATGTACTGCTGGCGCGCGGCGGGCTCTACCGGCGTCTGCACCAGATGCAGTTCTCGGACGCTGTCTCCGTGGCGGCCGATTAGCGCATGCCCAAAAGTTCCGCAAATCCAGCGCCCTCGTTCGATCTTGCAGTCCAACAGTATCAGGCCGGTGACCGCGCCGGCGCCAAGGGCACGGCCGATGCACTGCTGGCCCAGAACAAAAACGATGGAGCGGCGCTGAACTTGCTCTCGATCCTGGAACAGGATCGGCGCGACTGGGCTGCGGCGGAAGCGTTCTCGCACCGCGCATTGAAGGCCGAGCCGGGCAATCCCATCTATCTTAATTCGCTGGGCAACGCACTGATCGCGCAAGGGCGCACTGACGAGGCGATTGCCGCACTGACCAAAGCCGCCGATGCCGCGCCCAACGAGGCCGACATTCTGTTCAATCTCGGCAATGCCTGCCGCGAGGCCGGGCGCTACGATGACGCCGCCGAGAACTACCGCAAAACCATAGAACTCCGTCCGGGTCACCTGGGGGCCTACAACAATCTTGCCGTGGTCTTGCGCGCCGGCGGTGATCCGGAAAGTGCGCTGACGGTCCTGATTGAGGCCCTGGCCTACGCGCCGAAATCGGCCGAGCTGCGCTTTAACGTTGGCAACGCCATGCAGGCGGTGGGGCGGCTGGACACGGCGGAAGCTTCGTACCGCCGCGCACTGGAAATGAACCCCAAGCACGCCGAGGCGCACGTCAACCTGGGCCATGTTCTGTTGCAGTTGAACCGCAAGGCCGACGCGGAAGCCGAGTTCCGCAAGGCCATCGCACTCAATCCCAACCTCAGCCAGGCCTACGTGGGTTTGGCCGATTTAGTCGATACCGGCGACATGAACGCGGTGGCGCACCGCCGCGCCGTTCTGGCCATGAAGCCAGATCTCGCGCCTATCCGCTCAAGCTTATTGATGTGCCTGCAATACGATCCCGGCATCAGCCGCGCCGAGATTGCCGCCGAGCACAAAACCTTCGGCGCGATGTTCAACGGCAAAACCGCGCCCGCTTTTTCCCAAACCCACGATTTTGCGCCGGGCCGCCAACTGAAAGTCGGCGTGGTCTCGGGCGATTTGCGCTTTCACGCCATGCTGTTCTTTGCCCTGCCGGTGTTCGAGGCGCGTGATAAGGCAGCGTTCCACCTCACCTGCTATTCCACCACCGCGCACCCGGACGAACACACATCGCAATTTCGCGCCGCGGCCGACCGCTGGCGCGATGTGCGCCAGCTCGATACGGAAAGTCTCATCAAGCTTATTGTGGCTGACGGTATCGATATCCTGATCGATCTTTCGGGCCACGCGCCCCACAACCGCCTGCTCGCGTTTGCCGCCAAGCCCGCTCCGCTTCAGATGGCCTGGGGCGATTACGTGGACACGCGCGGGCTTGCGGCCATCGACGTGTTGTTGGGCGATCCTATCCACACGCCTCCCGCCGATGAAAAGTATTATGCCGAGCGCATTGTGCGCTTGCCCAAGGATTATCTCTGCTACTGGCCCCCGGCCTACGCTCCACCGGTGGCGCCGGCACCGGTGCTTACGAACGGCTTTGTCACTTTCGGCTGCTTCTCGGAAGCCACCAAAATCAACCCCGCCGCCATCGCCCGCTGGGCCGCCGTACTGAAAGCAATCCCCGGCGCTAAATTCCTGCTGAACAACAAACTCTTTGCCGATGTCGCAGCGCAAGGGCGCATCGTCAGCGGATTCATGGATGCCGGCATCTCCACCGACCGCATCCGCATGAACGCGGGCGCGCCGCATGCGGAATTTCTGGGCCAATACGCCGATGTGGACGTGATTCTGGACACCACGCCCTACTCGGGCGGGCTCACGACATGCGAAGCGCTGCATCAGGGTGTTGCGGTGCTGACCGTGACGGGTGACCGGTTCTGCGGCCGTCACGCCACCGCGCATCTCATCAACGGCGGATATCCGGAAGGCGTATGCAAAACGGTCGATGAAATGACGGCCAAAGCCAAGACGCTGGCCGCCGATCCGGACGCTTTGGCGAAATTGCGCGCTGCTTTGCGCGGCGCGTTCTTAAGTTCGGCTGTGTGCGATGTGAACGGATTTACAAAAGCCTTTTACGGCATTCTGCGTCAGGAATGGCAGGCGCTCTGCGCACAGTATGAAAAGGAAAAATAGCCCTCTCCCTTGGGAGAGGGTTGGGTGAGGGGGGTGTTTTCC
>JAEUKM010000070.1 GCA_016793085.1 Rhodospirillaceae bacterium | reverse complement strand
CGTTGAGCATGCGGTAGACGCCGGGCTTGGGCGGCAGGGTGGCAATGGCCGCCGTCAGCACGTTGAGGCCCCCGCCGCCGGGGGCCATGTCGGCCTTGGGCACGGCGTCCACAGCGGGCGGCGCGTCCAGCGGCATGGCGGCCTCAAGAACAGGCGGCTCGTCGGTCTGTGGCGGTTTATCGGGATGCATCGGGCAATCTGAGCAGGACAAAGCGCAGCGTCAACGCGGGGGGCGCGTTTTCCATCTAAGGTGCGGGGATGCAGAAACAAAGCTGTCAGACGGCAGAGGGCTTTAACGATATCCACGGTTTCTGTGGATAAGTCTGTCGGTAACTTCGCCCCACTCCGATTCGAATGGCGGCTTCTCTAGGGTCTAACCCTTTTGCCTGTTTTTTAGGCTGAATTTATAGCGGCTTGAAAAGCCTCGCTTTTTTATCCGTGCGCTGGTTCGCCGAAGATCCATCGGCGCAGAATTTCTGGCCCGGGCGGTTTGAAGTCGCGCCTAAATCTGCTTGTGAACAACTTTATTGACTTCGCGCCGCACAGTGCCGCAGGCCAACGAGTCGATGGCGAATTTGTGACTGTTTTCTTGCAGTTAGCGCGGGGGTCGCGTTACCGGGCGCGCATGCGGTGCGCTGCAAACCGCTCGATTTCCACACCCACGCTGGCGGTGTCCGAAAACACGTCCAGCTTTTCCACACGCACGCGGGCCGACCGGGCCAGGGGCGACTGCAGGCAGATTTCGGCCACGCGCTCGGCCAGGGTTTCGATCAGGTTGATGGTCCCGTCCGCCACGATGGCGCGGATGCCCACCACCAGGTCCTCGTAGCACAGCACCTTGTCCAGTTGGTCGCCGTGGGGGCCATCGCCCTCGAACACGCCGACGTCGAGGTTGATGCGCACCCGCTGGGGCCCGCGTTTTTCGTGGGCGTGGACGCCGATGATGCAGGTGAGGAGCAGGTCGCGCACAAACACATGCCGGATGCCGTTGCCAGCGTCGGCGATTTTCAGGGTTTCGATGACCTGGTTCTTGCTCATGGGTTCTTCAGTCCTCTGGGTCTGCGTCCTTAGGAACCTGACCCCAGCCTAAGTGCTGGCCCCCATCCAAGGCGATCATTTGCCCGGTCAGGGCCGGGGCCGCAAGGATAAAGCGCGCGGCAGCGCAGATTTCGGCGGGTGTTGTGCCCCGGCCCAAGGGCATCTTGGCCTGGAAGGCGTCAAACTGGGCCTGGCTTTGGCGCGGACTGGGCAGGGTGGGGCCGGGGCCGATGGCATTCACCCGGATGCGCGGCGCCAACGCCAGCGCAAGCGTTTGCGTCAGCGTCCACAGCCCCGCCTTGCTGACAGTGTACGAGGCGAAGTGCGGGGTCAGGTGCCACACGCGTTCATCGATGATGTTGATGATGGCGCCCTGGCTTGTGGCCGGAAGCTGGCCGGCGAAGGCTTGCGACAGAAAGAACGGTGCGCGCAGATTGATGGCCATGTGGTGCTCCCACGAGGCCAAGGTGGCGGTGGCAATCTCGTCGCGTTCGAAGATGGAGGCGTTGTTGATCAGGCAGCCGATGGGCCCCAGAGCCTTCACGGCGGCGGGCATGATGCGTTCCACTGCCGCGTGGTCGGAAAGATCCGCTTCGATGCCGACACCGCGCCCGCCTTTGGCTTTGATCGCGGCCAGGGTGTCGTCGGCGCTGTTGGCGGCGCCATGATAATGTACGGCCACGGCCCAGCCGTCGGCGGCCAGGGCTTCGGCCAGTGCGCGTCCGATGCGCCGCGCGGCACCCGTGATCAGCGCGGTCTTGGGAACGGGCTGCAAAGACGAAGGCGCGAAAGGCGGGTTGACCATTGTGTCCGGCACCGGTTTCATGGGCTCTGACAGGGTTAAAGCATAAAAGACCGCAGGCACAAAGACGCGGACACAGAGACGGGCGCATGGCGCAAGACCTCCCTTCACAAAAGTCCGGCGAAAAACCCGCCGCGACACCCCCGGCGGAGCCCCGCCGCGGCACGATCTTCACCACCGGGCTCTTGGCCGTCTGCCTCAGTGCGGTACTGCTGGTGCTGCTCTTGGGGTATCTGATTGTGGCGCCCACGCCTCAAACGGTGCGGCCCGCCGGCACCGGCCCCGCGCTACCGCCCGCCGCCGCCAACAGCGTGCGCTTCTTGGCCCCGCGCCAGTTCATCACGCCGGAACTCTTGGCCGACTTCCAGACCGAAACTGGCCTGACGGTAGAACTGGTTTCCTACGATGACGATGAAAGCGTAACCCCGGACTCTCTTGCCGCGGGCGGCGCCGATGTGGTGTTGGCCTCGGGCGTGGTCATGCAGCGCCTGCGCGCCCAGGACCGCCTGAACGTGCTGCCCGCGCGCCAGATCGGCAACTTGGGTCTCATCGATCCCACATTGCGCAGCTTGGCGGCGACATACGACAAAGGCGGGCTGCACCTGGTGCCGTTCGTGTGGACGTCCTTCGGCCTTGGCCTCAACCGCGAGGCCGTGGCGGCGAAGCTGGGGGTCAGCGCCGCCACCGATACCTGGGGACTGGTGTTCGACGCAGCGACAGCGGGCAAACTTGCGGCCTGCGGCATTCACAGCATCGCTTCACCCTCGGTCGCGTTCCCGGCGGCGCTGAAATTTCTGGGCGTCTCGGCGCAGTCGGACGCGCCGGGCGATACCGAGCGCGCCTCGGCCTTGTGGGAAGCGGCCCGGCCCTTTATCGCCACGCTGGATACGGCGAGCGTCAGCGCGGCCTTGGCGAGCGGCAAAGCATGCGTGGCGATTGCTTCGGCCAGCGAAGTCTACCAGGCCCGCGCCCAGGCGCGCGAGGCAGGTGAGACCTTCACCTTGCAATTCGTCCAGCCGCGCGAAGGCACGATGCTACGGCTCTATCTGCTGGGCTTGAACCGCTTCAGCGCCAACCCCGCGCGCGGGGCGGCGTTGGTGAATTACCTTTTGCGGCCCGAGGTGAGCGCGCGGCTGACCAACAGCCGCTGGGCCGCGAACGCCGTGCCGGCCTCGGCCCTGTACGTGCGCCAGGATGTGAAGGACGATCCTCTGATCTACCCCGATATCGGGCCGTTCCGGAAACTTGCGCCCGACGCAGCACCCGCACCCGCCACCGTCAGCCTGCGCGAACGGTTCTGGCTGCTGATGAGTGCCGCGAAAGCGCCGCCGTCTTAGGGCATTCTACTTGAACACAGCAATGTGCTCGCGCACGAACTGCTCCAGCGACGCCGGCTCGCGGCCCAGAAGTTTTTTCACCGTGTCCGTGGTCTTATTCAGCCCGCCTTCGCCGATTTCGGCGAACAACTGGCAGACGGCGTTCAAGTGCCATTCGTTGGTGATGAACTTGCCCAGCATGGCGCGGTACTCGGCCATGGGCTGATCGACGTACTCCACCTTCTTGCCGATGACGCTGCCGATGATCTCGGCTGCCTGGGCGAACGTCAGCACTTGCGGCCCCGTCACGTCGTAGCTCTTGCCCTCGTGGCCCGTGCCCGACAGCACCTCGGCAATCACAGCACCGATGTCGCGAGTATCGCTCATGGCCGTGCAGCCGTTGCCGCAGGGCAGGAAGAATTTGCCCATCTCTTTGATCGTGCGGCCGTTGCCCAGTAAGTTCTGCATGAAGAAGTTGGGGCGCACCATCGTCCACGCCAGACCCGAGGCGCGGATGTGGTTTTCCGAGGCGACGTGCGTGGCCGGAATAGACGCCGTGGCGCCCGGCACGGATTCCATCGACGACACTTTGACGATGTGCTTCACGCCCGCTTTCTTGGCCAGATCGGTGAAGTTCTTTTCCAGCTCCAACTGTTTCTGGCTGTTGGGTAACAGCAGCAGCGCCTTGTCCACACCCGCGAAGGCTTTTTCCAACACGGCGTTGTCGGCGATGTCGCCCACCACCAGTTCGATGCCCAGGTCTTTCAAGGCTTGCGCCTTCTCGGCATTTCGGACGAGCGCGCGGAGTTTCAGCCCGCCCTTGGCGGCCCCCATCTTGGAAGCAAGTGCTTTGGCGGCGGCTCCGCCGGTTTTGCCGGTCGCGCCCGTCAGCAGAATGGTCATGGTGTCCCTCGTTTTATTGCGGTGTTTGAAACTTCGGTCGCATGGGCATTACGGGAGCCGCGTGGCTCTGGCAATGCCAAGCTGAAGGGCAATGCGGTCGGGTCCAGGGTGCGGACGCTTCAGAGCGTGGATGCTTCAGAGTGCGGATGCTTTTACGCGGGTTTACCGAAGCCGCCGCCGCCGGGGGTGGCGATGGTGATGGCATCGCCCGCTTTCAACTCGGCTGAGGCCGTGGCGCTTAAGGATTCTTGCGTGCCATCGGCGCGGTGCACGGTGGTGGCGCCGGGCAGGGCATCCGCTCCGCCGTTCAGGCCAAAAGGCCTGGTCGCGCGCCGCCCCGACAAAATCGAGGCGGTCATGGGCGCCAGGAAGCGCAGCGTGCGCTCCACGCCGTCGCCGCCCCGGAACGCGCCCGCACCCCCTGAACCTTTGCGGATGGCGAAGCGCTCCAGCACCACGGGAAAGCGCCACTCCAGCACTTCCGGATCCGTCAGGCGCGAGTTGGTCATGTGCGTTTGTACGGCCGACGTACCGTTGAAGCCGTTCCCGGCACCCGAACCCCCCGCGATGGTTTCGTAATACTGGTGGCGCGCATCGCCGAAGGTGAAGTTGTTCATGGTGCCCTGGCTGGCCGCCAGCACACCCAAGGCACCGTACAGCGCATCACACACAATCTGCGAGGTTTCCACATTGCCTGCCACGACGGCCGCGGGCGGGCGCGGGTCCAGCATCGAGCCGGGCGGAATGATGAGCTTGATGGGCCGCATGCAGCCGTCGTTCAGCGGAATGTCCTCGTCGATGAGCGTACGAAACACGTACAGCACCGCCGCCCGGCAGATGGAACGCGGCGCGTTGAAGTTGGTGGGCCGCTGCGCCGATGTACCGGTGAAATCCACCGTGGCTTCGTGTCTGTCGCGGTCGATGGCGACGTTCACCGCGATTACGCTGCCGTCGTCCATGGGGCAGGTGCGGGCACCCGACGTCAGCCTGCCGATAGCGCGGCGCACGGCGGCCTCGGCGTAGTCCTGCACATGGCCCATGTAGGCCTGTACAACTTCCAGCCCGTAGCGGTCGCAGGTGGCCAGCAATTGCTGCGCGCCGATGGTGGTGGACGCGGCTTGCGCTTTCAGATCGGCGACGTTCTGGTCGACATTGCGCGCCGGGTACGCGCCGCTTTCCAAAAGCGCGCGCAACTCGGCGTCCAGGAACACGCCCGCCCGCACCAGCGGAATGTTGTCCAAGAGCACGCCTTCCTGGCCGATGGTGGTGCTGCCGGGCGGCATGGAGCCGGGCGTGATGCCGCCCACATCGGCATGATGACCACGGCAGGCGACATAGAACAGCGGCGCGGCCTGGCCCTCGCGCATGACGGGGGTGACAACCGTGATATCGGGCAGATGCGTGCCGCCGTTGTAGGGCGCGTTCAGCACATACGAATCGCCTGCGCGCATTGTTGTTCCGTGTTTCTCGCGCACGGCGCGCACGCTGTCACCCATGGAGCCTAAATGCACCGGCATGTGCGGGGCGTTGGCGATGAGGTGGCCGCCGCCGTCGAACACCGCGCAGGAAAAATCAAGCCGCTCCTTGATGTTCACCGAGCGCGCGGTGCTTTGCAGCACAGCACCCATGTGTTCGGCGATGGACATGAACAGATTATTGAAAATCTCGATCAGGGCCGGGTCGCGCGCGGTGGTGACTGTGCGGCGGTTCGCCCCGGTCTTGGCGCGCGTCAGCACCAAGTGGCCGTCGGCAATGACGCGCGCCTCCCAGCCGGGCTCGACCACTGTTGTCGCATTGGCCTCGGCGATCAGGGCTGGGCCGGTGATTTTGCTCTCCACCGGCAACTCATCGCGCCGATAAATGGGCCGTCCCTGCACCGTGGCGGCGGCTGTTGGCTTGGCTGTGCCCGTGGGCGCGAAGGTGGCGGTGGGCAATGTGCTGGCTTTGGCTTCGATTGTTTCCGCTTCGGCGCGCTCGCAGATGACGGTGGGTTTGTCGGGCGCGAAGCCGAACTTCTGGCGGTAGGCAGCGGTGAACGCCGCGCGCATGTCATCCAGGCCAGTCCATGTGACGGCCAGGGCCGTATCGCTGCCCTCGGCGCGCAGGTGGATGCGTTTCGTCGTACTTACCTGGCCATCGCCCATATCACGCGCCAATTCGTCCCGGGCCGCGTTTTCCAGGGCTTCCAGCACGCTTGAAATCGCGGGCAAGTTTTCGGCCGTCAGCGCGCGCTCCACCGTCTGTTGCTTGGTCACACTCTGGCGCGCCAACCCGATGCCCAGCGCCGAGAGCACGCCCGCCAGCGGGTGGATGATGACGGTGCTTAAATCCAGCGTTTCGGCGATCAGGCACGCATGTTGCCCTCCCGCACCCCCGAAGCAGGCCAGCGCATGGTCGGAAATGTCGTGGCCCTGTTCCACCGACACGCGCTTGATGGCACGGGCCATGTTGTCGACGGCAATGGCGATGAAATCCTCGGCCAGCGATTCCGGCGTGCGCGGTTTACCCGTGGCGGCTGAAATTTCAGCGGCCAGGGCAGCGAACTTCACGCGCACCACGTCGGCGTCCAGCGGCTGATCGCCCTTCGGCCCGAACACGCGCGGGAAAAACTCAGGCACGATCTTGCCTAGCAGCACGTTGCAGTCGGTGACGGTCAGGGGGCCGCCCTTGCGGTACGAGGCCGGGCCAGGGTGCGAGCCTGCGGACTCCGGGCCCACCTTCAGGCGCAGGCCGTCGAAGCTACAGATGGAGCCGCCGCCCGCCGCCACGGTGTGAATTTTCATCATCGGCACGCGCAGGCGCACACCGGCGACCGTGGTATCGTAGGCGCGCTCGATCTCGCCCGCGATGTGCGACACATCTGTTGACGTGCCGCCCATGTCGAAGCCGACGATGTGATTGAAGCCCGCCGCGCGTGCGGTTTCGCCAGCCCCCACCACGCCGCCCGCCGGGCCCGACAGCACCGCGTCCTTGCCCTGAAAGCGCGCCGCCCCCGCCAGCCCGCCGCTCGACTGCATGAAATACAGGCGCGCGTTGTTGGTCTTGTCCGTCAGTGCGTCCACGTAGCGCCGCAGTACGGGCGACAGGTACGCATCGGCCACGGTGGTGTCGCCGCGCCCGACGATCTTCATGACCGGGTTGACGCGGTGCGACACCGAGATTTGCGTGAAGCCGATTTTGCGCGCCAAGGCTTCGACCTGTTTTTCATGGTCGGGGAAGCGGTCGGCGTGCATGAAGACAATCGCCAGCGCCCGGATGCCGTCGGTGTACAGCGCATGCAGCAGGTCGTGCGCGCGCTTTTCGTCCAGGGCCGTCAGCACCGCGCCCGTGGCCGATACCCGTTCGGGGATTTCCACCACGCGCGCATAGAGCATCTCGGGCAGCACGATATTGAGGTCGAACAGGCGCGGGCGGTGTTGCGTGCCGATACGCAGCACGTCGCCCAGACCGGCGGTGGTGATAAGCGCAATACGCTCGCCCTTGCGTTCCAAGAGCGCGTTGGTGGCGACGGTGGTGCCCACCTTGATCGCGTCCACGCGCTCGGACGGAAAGGCCTCGCCCGGTTTCAGCCCCAGGATCGCGCGCATGCCGTGCACGGCGGCATCGTCGTAACGGTCCGGGTCCACCGATAGCCATTTTGCAGTGCTGAGTTCACCCGCAGGCGACATCGCGACGATGTCGGTGAACGTGCCGCCCCGGTCGATCCAAAACTGCCAGCCCAAGCGTCCGCGTCCTTCATCCGATTCGATAATCCTGCCGGGGACTTAGCACCAGGGCAGGAGGCTATGCCCAAATAGACCAATCCGGTTTCGGGCTGCTAAGCTTTAAGCCTTTGCTTTATATGCTGTTTTCGGATATGTCCGCGCGCAAAATCGCATGGGTACCCCATGGAAATGCAATTGCGACATATTCTCAGTTGCACTATATCCATGCCATGAAGTCCGTGTTGGGCGCGCCGTCATTTCGCCCGCGCGCCGATGCACAGAAAGTTGAGCAGGTCATGTCCTCCTCCGATCGCCGTGTTCCCTTGGGCGCTCTCGCTGTCGGCGAAAGCGCGCGCATCGTCGCGTTGGGGCGCACCGACCGCCGATACCGTGAAAAACTTTTGGCTTTCGGCCTCACGCCGGGGACGATCGTTTCGGTCGAGCGCGTCGCCCCCTTGGGCGATCCCTTGGAACTGCGCGTGCGCGGCTTCGCGCTTAGCCTGCGCCGGGGCGAGGCCGATGCCGTGATGGTGGAACGGCAATGAACGCTGCCGCGCCCGCCGCTTTGCGCATTGCCATTGTCGGCAACCCCAACTGCGGCAAGACCTCGCTGTTCAATGCGCTGACGGGCGCGCACCAGAAGGTGGGCAACTGGCCCGGCGTAACGGTCGACCGCAAGGAAGGCCACTTCGCCCATCAGGGCCGCAAAGTGCACGTGGATGACCTGCCCGGCGTCTACTCGCTGGCGGTGGCGGGCAGCAGTTCCATCGACGAACGCATCGCGCGCGATTTCATCCTGTCGCACGAAGCCGACGTGGTGGTGAACATCCTCGATGCCTCGAACCTCGAGCGCAACCTGTACCTGACCACGCAGCTGATCGAAATGCGCGTGCCCATGATCGTCGCGCTGAACATGATGGACGCCGCGCGCAAGAAAGGCCTGGCCATCGACGTGAAGGCGCTGCAGGACAAACTGGGCGTGCCCGTCATCGGCGTGGTGGCGCCCACGGGCGAGGGCCTTGAGGCTCTGAAGTCGGCCATTGTCGCCGCGCAAAGCCAGCCGCGCGTGCCGCATCTCGACATTCAATTCGCCCCCGCCGTGGAAACGGAACTCTCGGCCCTGGCCGCACGCCTGCCCGTGGCCGCCGATGGCGGCCCCAATGACGGGCGCTGGGTGGCGGTGAAACTGCTGGAAGGCGATGCCAGCGTGACCGGCAGTGTTTCCGATGACTTGAGACGCGCTGCCCACGACGCTCAAATGCGCATTGCCCAAAGTGCGGGCGAGGACGCCGACATTCTCATCGCCGACCGCCGCTTTACCCTGGCCCATGAACTGGTGGACGCCGTGGTGCGCCGCGAGGGCATCGTGCGCCGCTCGGTCACCGACCGCATCGACGCTGTCGTACTCAATCGTGTGCTCGGCATCCCCATCTTCCTCGCCGTCATGTATCTGATGTTCCTGTTCACTATCGACGTCGGCAGCGCCTTCATCGACTTCTTCGACATCCTGGGCGGCGTTATCCTGGTGGAGGGCTTCGGCCAGATCCTGTCGTCCATCGGCGCCCCCGATTGGCTGGTGACGATCTTGGCCGGCGGCGTCGGCGGCGGCATTCAGACCGTCGGCACCTTCATTCCCATCATCGGGTGCCTGTTCCTGTTCCTTTCGGTCTTGGAAGACTCAGGCTACATGGCGCGCGCGGCCTTCGTCATGGACCGCTTCATGCGCGCTTTAGGTCTGCCGGGTAAATCCTTCGTGCCGATGATGGTGGGCTTCGGCTGCACCGTACCCGCCGTCATGTCCACCCGCACGCTCGACAACCACAGGGATCGTGTACTGACGGCAGTGATGTCGCATTTCATGTCGTGCGGCGCGCGCCTGCCGGTCTACGCGCTGTTCGCTGCCGTGTTCTTCCCCGTCGGCGGGCAGAACATCGTGTTTCTGCTCTATCTCATCGGACTGGCCTTCGCGGTCATGACCGGTCTCTTGCTCAAGAACACCATTCTGTCGGGCCAGTCGGCTCCGTTCCTGATGGAACTGCCGCTCTATCACCGCCCCACCTTGCGCGGTGTCTTGATCCGCACGTGGGAGCGCCTGAAAGCGTTCGTCTTCAAGGCCGGCAAGTTCATCGTCATGGTGGCGGTGGTGCTGACGTTCCTGAACTCGTGGGGGCGCGACGGCAGCTTCGGCAATGAGAACACGCAGAATTCAGTATTGGCCGCCGTCGGCGAAAGCCTGATCCCCGTGTTCAAGCCCATGGGCATCCGCGAAGACAACTGGCCCGCCGCCGTGGGCCTGTTCACCGGACTGTTCGCCAAGGAAGTAGTGGTGGGCACGCTGGATGCGCTCTACACCCAGATGGCCGCCGACGAGGCGGGTGCGGGTGCGGCCGAAGACGCGTTCGATTTCTGGGGCGGCGTGGGCGAAGCCTTCGCCACCATTCCCGCCAACATCGCCGACCTGGCCGACCGCGTGCTCGATCCCCTGGGGCTTGACGTGGTGGTGGCGGACAATCTCGATGAAGCCGCCGAGAAGCAGGAAGTGACGCGCGGCACCTTCGATATCATCGCGTCCAAGTTCGACGGCGGCATCGGCGCCTTCGCCTACCTGATCGCCATTCTGCTCTATTCGCCCTGCATGTCGGCGCTCTCGGCCTATTACCGCGAACTTTCCACCGGCTGGACGGCCTTCGTTGCCCTGTATTCGACGGCGCTGGGCTATGGCTTCGGCGTGCTGACCTATCAGATCGGCACGTTCGAGCGCGATCCGGCCACGGCTGCGGCCTGGATCGGCGCCATTCTGGGCGTGATTGCTGTTGGCGTGGTGGCGTTGATGATCGCCGGCCGGCGCGAGCGGCCCGCGGTGGCTGCGGTCTCGGCGGCCTAGGGGGCGTCATGCTGCTGACGGACCTGCGCGATTACCTTTCGGCCCGCAAACGGGCCTCGGTCATGGACCTGGCCAGCCACTTTCATATGGAGAATCACGCCATCGAAGGGCTGCTGGCGATGTGGGTCAGCAAGGGCCGGGTGCGGCGTTTGCGCGACCACCTGCCGTGCGGCACCTGCGGCAAGTGTGAATCGGCCCTGACCGATATTTATGAATGGATCGGGGTCGACGGATGCCCCGACCCATTCCACGGGCGCGTCAAAAGGTAAATCAGCGCGTCCGCAAGCTAGCGGTAAGCAAATTCCGGCGCCGTCGAGATCAGGGCCACAAGCCGCCGGAGTTCGTTTTCCTGCGTCGTCGTGCTGGCTGTTCCACTGCCGAGATACGAGGCAATGCCCGTGCTTGTGCTGGCCATGGTGCGCAGCGCGGCATAGCCCGCGGATGACACCTGGTAGCCGACGATGCGGCCGATCCAGTCATCCAGCAGCGTTGCGACCGAGTTGGTCTGGATCGATTCCGTTCGCAGATTCACGCTGAGCACGCCATTGGACATGGCCGTCAGCGCGTTGTTCCACTGCGTCATCACGCCTGCGGTCGACAACCAGTAGCCGTTCTCGTCGGGCCAGCCGTCGGGCGAGCCCCACAGGAACACCGCATCCTTGGTGGCGGCGAAGGCCGTGTTCATCATGGCGGTGGGGCGGATGCGCGAGTTGGTGACGCGCGCGAAGGCAATCATCTTTTCATAGGGGCGGCGCAGCTTCACCGCCGGGCCGGTCCAGATTTCGGGTTGATTCAAGATCATGCGCACCACGTTCTTGATCTGCTCGGGGTGGGTGCGGTTCTCAAGCCAAGTCTGCACGCCCAGGTCGATCACGCGCTGCGGCGGCTCGTCGCCCCAGATGCGGCGGCACAGCTTGGTGACGATGAACACCGCCGTCTTTTCGTTCTGGGCGGCCAGTTCGATCACCTTGTTGCCCTGCATGATGCCGCCGGTCTGGTCGGCAGCGTTGCTGGCGGGTTGGAACGGCGCCAGGTTCACTCCCAGGAATGTGGTGGCGTTGCGGTTGTGGAACGCGGGCTCGTAAACAAAGCGGGCGTTGGTGCCGAGAATCTTGGTGGAATTCACGCGCTGGCCCAGGGCGACAGTCCAGCCCGACAGCGCGCGGCTGGCTTGCAGGATGTCCTGGTCCGAGAAGCCGGGGGCCGCGGTGCCGGAGGGCGCCGGTCCCAGGCCGGTCCAGGGCGGCGTGGTGACGCCCAGGTAAGCATCGGCCCCCATGGTGTGCAGTTCCAAGAGTTCGCGCGCGTAGTTCTCGTTGGGCGTGGTGGAGCGGCTGACGGCGTTGTCGAGATAGAACAGCATGGCGGCGCTGCGGGCGTTGGCGTTCACCAGGTCGGTGAAATTGCCCAGCGCATGCTGCCTAATGCCTTCGGTGTCGTAGATGGGGAGTTGGAATTGCACCAACTGGCCTTCGGCGGTGGCGACGTTGAAGTGCCGGTGCCAGAAGTCCGCCATGAACTCGCGGATTTGGAAGGGGCTGTGGGTGTTGCGAATCCACTGAGCCGCCACCACTTCCTGGGCGATGCGTGTGATCTCGGCCGTCGGCAGAACCCGCAAGCGGTTCACGTCGTCGTAAATCTTGAACAGCTCTTCGCTGGTCATCCACAGCGTTTGCAGCGGGCGCTCCTCGTCCACCGCGGGCCAGACGCCGTTGGCGTTGTCCTGCGCGCCGTAGGCGATGCGCAGGCGCGCATCCATCAGCATCTGCCGGGTCATCGGGTCGTCGCCGGCGGGCGGGTTCAACTGTTCTTCAACCCACTGGGCCCAGCCCATGGATTGGACTTTGGCCACATCGCTGTCGCGTGCGCCGAACGTGCAGCGATTGACGGCGATGAACTGGGGGTTAGGTCCTTCGGGGAGCAGGGGCATGGGAGCCTCTTCTGGGTCTATGTTTGCTTCTGCAAATCAGCCGGCGGTGGCCGAGCCACCGACGGTGCCGGTATCGACACCATTCACGATGCCCATGGGCGCGTAGGGAATGGTGGGGAATACTTTGTTCAGCGCTTTGGCGCCCTGGCGCTTGGCCAGCACTTCGCCGACGACGCGGCGATAGTCGGTGGTGGTGTCGAGGTCGCCGTTGAACAGCTTGTTGGCGGCCAGGCCGGGCCAGGTGCCGTAAATCTTGCCGCCGTTGACGTTGTTGCCCATGACGAACATGAAGCTGCCCGAGCCGTGATCGGTGCCCTGGCTGGCGTTCTCGCGGAAGCGGCGGCCAAACTCGGTCATGGTGATGATGGTTACGCGGTCCTGCGACGGCGCGATCTCGCGCCAGAAGGCGCCGAGGTTGCGGGCCAGGTCGCTGGCGCGGGTGTTGAATTCGGCGTTCAGGTTGTTGTGGTGGTCCCAGCCGCCGACGTCGATGTGCGCCACTTCCAGGCCCACGTTCAGACGGATGAGCGTGGCCAGCGAACGCATGGTGTTGGTCAGCGCCCCGCCCGGATAGCCGTAGTTGGTGTTGTCGACGGGCAGCGAAGCCAAGTTTGTTTGCAGCGTGGAAATGGAATCCAGCGTCTGCACGCTGGTGGTTTCGTAGCCGGTGGCGCCCTGATTGAGCGCGCGGATGACGTTGGCGTTGTTGGTGCCGCCGCTGACGTTAAAGCCCGCGGTGCTGGTAATAGCCACGGCGCCGTTGTAGCCCAACAGCGATTCCGGATTGTTCGAGGCCAGCGACACCGTACCCAGGATAGGGTGTGCGCCGGTCAGGTTTTTCAAGTGGCGGCTCAGCCAGCCGTCGGCGGGGGTAAGCTCGTTGAAGTTGGCCCCCAGTTCCATGCGCTCCTGGCATTCGAAGTGGCTGCGCTCGTCGCTGCGCAGGCCCACCGCATGCACGATGGCCAGTTTCTTCTGGTCATAGAGCGCTTTCAGTTCGGCGTTGGCCGGGTGCAGGTAGAAGTCCACCCCGTCCAGGGTGCCGATGCCCAGGCCCGGGTTGTTGCCGGTGGTCTGCACACGGATGGTGGGGCGGTTGGCGATGTAATCGGGGTCGCCGGCAGGCGCGACCATTTGCAGGCCGTCGGCGGCGCCGCGCAGGTACATCACCACCAGGATATCCTTGGTGGCTCCCGCTTGCTGGGCAAAGGCGACTTTGAAGCCGGGGGCAATGGTCGCCATTGCGGCGCCGGCTGTAGCGTGGCGAAGGATCTCGCGGCGTGACAGAGTCATTTTGGCTCCTCGCGAAGGCCGGGTTCTCCAGCCTTGCCATATCGCTGAATGAGTTAAGGCGTCCTGAACAAACGTCTGAAACGAACCCCTGATCCGCGTTTTGCT
This sequence comes from Rhodospirillaceae bacterium, assembly GCA_016793085.1. Classification (GTDB taxonomy): domain Bacteria; phylum Pseudomonadota; class Alphaproteobacteria; order Rhodospirillales; family Rhodospirillaceae. The sequence continues at coordinate 521 of JAEUKM010000070.1, read as the reverse complement.
TCAACCGCCAAACCGCGCGAACCAACCTGCAAACTATAACCGAAAACCCGCTGACTTGCAGATGCCCAACTAACGCCTGCCGGACGGGGCGCGTTGCCGGGCCCATGCGCTTTAAACCCGCAGTTTCCCTGAGTTTGCGCGGGCGCAACCCAAGGCCCTGATCGGCCAAAAGCTGCGAAAATATCCGAAGCGGCCGCGATGCAATTATCAGCAGAATCAAGGGGCTACCAAAAAGCGCCCAAAACGACGGTTTTGACCCTTGGCGCGGCCAAAGTTGCGAAATGGTTGCAATTTGGGGTCTACGGCAGGGGTTTGCGAAACCGTCGCAAAAAAGTTTGGTCCAAACCACGACTTCTCGTGGGCGTACGCCTTTAAGCGGCTGCGAAAGCACGTTCCAGAGTCGGCACCGCGTCCATTAGGGTGCGCGTGTACTCGTGCGTCGGCTTGGTCAGTACCTGTTCGGCGTTGCCCGATTCCACCACCTTGCCCATGTACATCACGGCGACGCGGTCCGAGATGTG